>JAJDWI010000058.1 GCA_022825665.1 Candidatus Poribacteria bacterium | reverse complement strand
ATTGGAAGTGGTGTGATTGAGAGTGCCTGTAAACATGTGGTGGGACAAAGATGTAAACAAGCTTCTATGAGATGGGAGGAACAAGGGATCAACGCTGTGCTGAAATGGAAGTGTTTATATAAAAATAAAGATTGGAACAGCTATTGGTATCCAGATACAAAAGCTGCATAATGTTCATGCAAAAAACTTTACACACCCAACCGAATCTACCGTTGGGTGTAAATAATTATGGGTTTTACTATAATGAAACTATCGTAGGCATTGGGTTATTCCAAATCGTATTTACATCGCCAATACGGATAATTTCGCGGCGATGTGACTAATCCTTGTCTCACAGGATTCATATAGCAATAACGAATTGTCTTGTTTAATGTAGTTTCATTCCGAATGCACCAGTCGGTGTAACCTTTCTGCCAGAGAGATCCTCTTCGGGATAGGTGTTTGTTAATTTTGCGGGCAGAGAAAAGTTTCATGGAATGTAAAACTTTCGGTAGCGTCTGTCCTTCATCAAGTTTTATGACCGTATGTACATGATCTGGCATCACCATGATACATATCCATAGTAGACGATTATCTGTTTGTAGCCAGTCAAATGTACTGAAAATAATTGATGAGACTTTGTTTTCGGTGAGAAGTTGTTGGCGTTGATATGTGCAAATGATGATGTGATAATATACCCCTTGTATTGAAATCCGACCTTTTCGAAGATTTTGGCTACGGTATTTGTGTGAAAAGTTCATGTTTGTTTCTCTAAATTCGTTACGGTTTCCTAACCGAACGTATGCAAATAGTGCGGTTAGGAAACCGCACCTACCGACATTAATCTATAGGGCATGATCAGAGGGTTTGAGACCTTTTTTATATGTGCCGAAACCGAAGAAGGTGGGATCATAATTGCCGACATAATCAACATTACTTTCATCAGGAATGAGATCTTCCATCTCCATACCCCAAAAACATCCGTTAACAAGCAGACGACGAAGTCCTTCGCTCTCTAAATCAACTGATGCACCCATCGTAGTATTAAAGACGCGTGAGGTGTTCCTCGTATCACCAGTATAGGTTTTGATCCACGCCATCGGCATTGTGACAGTATCCGGTTTTGGTGGATCTGTGGGTTTCATTCCAACGAGGACTTGTCCGTGTACTAATACCTCAGAGTCTCCCGTTAATTCCTTTATACCGTAAACATCTGAAGGTCCCCAGATATCTGTAACACCTTTAAGAATTGGATGATCTTTGTTTTCCTCGTCAATAACGCCGCGCGCGCTTTCTTTGCCGTGGTGTCCGTGATGATTTATCCACGTTTCTCCGAGTACTTGCCTACCGTACCCACCGTCAAAATCTTTATTGTTGAAACTATATTTTGCATAAGGACTATCCTGATTTCGTGTATAGTTGAATGCGTGTGTGGCAGTGCGTAAACCCATCACAGGTTTGCCAGCGTTGGTATAGTCTACAATATATTTCATCTGTTCATCTGGCAGCTCGCGGAATCGTGTGAACAGCACCATCATATCCGCTTCTTCAAGGTTTTCTAATCCCGGTATGTTTGTTTGGTTCGTCGGGTCAATTTCACCGGTTTCGGGATTAATTGCAAATAGCACGGTGCATCGGAAACCGTGGTGTACTGCTAAAATCTTTCCTAACATCGGACATGCTTCCTCGGAACGATATTCTTCGTCTCCGCTGACTAATACAATATGTTTGCCGTTGCCGACTCCATGATTACCATCATATACAACCCATTCATTATTCATCAAATATAAACTCCAGTTCATTAGATTTTATGTGTGCAGTATAGCATGTTTTCTGAGAAATGTCAGGTTGAAAGTGTTATCCTGTCATAATATAGGTATATTTAGTTTCGTTTTTTTTAAAGAATTTGGCACAAAAGTGAATACTGATGTTTTGTCTGAACCAGGATTTTCAGGATTACAAGATTTTCAGGATTAGGAGTTGGTGAGTATATATTCCGTTGTAAAGGATGGAGGACTACCTTTTGCAAAGGAACATTGGCATACAAATCTCTTATCTTGAAAATCCTTGTTCAGACATAATGCATGTCGGAGGTCGCTATGCTTGCTTCGACCTACGGGACTGTATGTGAGAATGCGGGCGAGGAAACCTCGCCCCTACGATGTTGTCTGAACCAAGTTTTACAGGATAAGAGGTCGCGATTCGGAGATCGCTTCTACAAAGGAAGGATTAATATTAAAGATAATAGGGTTTGGAAAACTGAATGGCTCTGGTCCTCATACCGAATAATTGTATCCTGAAAAATCTCATGATATAATATATGTCGGTGCAAAATGATGCACTTGTTTATATTCAATTTTATCTTCTAACATTCAAGAGGCAACTTGATGAACAGTGTGTTTGATCCACATTATGCAATCGGCAAGTTTGTGTCGACTCTACTCATAATCGTATCCTTATGCTCAATTGCAACACAAGAAACTAAAGCCGAAAAGGAAGTAGATATGGAAAAAAATCGAATCAAAATCTATAGTGAAAATCCACGTTATTGGCAATACAAAGGTGAACCAATTCTTTTAATTGGTGGTTCAGTTGAGGATAACCTTTTTCAGATACCGAATCTCAGAGAACATCTTGAACTGTTGAAATCTGTGGGCGGTAACTATGTGCGGTCTACGATGAGTTGGGTTGATGAAGGTGATGTGCCACCACACAAAAAGGTCGGTGATAAATACGACCTAAATCAGTGGAATGAAGAATTTTGGAAACGTTTTAGAAACTTCCTAAAATGGACAGATGAGATGGATATTATCGTCCAAATTGAGGTGTGGGCAACCTTTAATTATTACCGTGAACCGTGGGCAGCCAATCCTTTCAATCCAGTAAATAATAGTAATTACTCTGTTGAAGAGTCAGGGTTACCCACTGTTGTTAATAGTCATCCCGTTGCAACGAAGAACAACTTTTTCTGGTCTGTACCGAAAGAGCGGAATCAGGAAATTGTTTTGAAATATCAAGAGAAATACGTTGATAAACTTCTTGAAGAGACGTTGCCGTATGGACATATCCTCTACTGTATGGACAACGAGACTGCTGTTACAGCTGCTTGGGGTGAATATTGGTCTACCTATATTAAAGAGAAAGCAACAGAAGCGGGACGTGTCGTTGAAACGACTGAGATGTGGGATCCTTGGGATTTATCAGATGACAAACATAAAGCGACTTTTGATCATCCTGAAACCTATTCGTTTTGTGATATATCTCAAAATAACCACCAGAAACGGCAAAGGCATTGGGATAACGCACAGAAAATACGCGCTAAACTTACTCCAATTCGTCCCATAAATAATATAAAGATATATGGTGCTGATGGTGGACGATTCGGTAGCACGCGAGATGGGTTGGAAAGGTTTTGGCGAAATGTCTTTGGCGGTTTTGCATCAGCCCGGTTTCACCGTCCCGACAGTGGAGTTGGTTTGAGCAAAATTGCACAGGCACATCTCAAGAGTATGCGAATGATCACAGATGAGATAGACATATTTACATGCGAACCCAACATTGATCTGCTGTCCAACAGAGAAGATAATGAGGCGTATACGATCGCTAATTCTGGAAAGGAATATGCTGTCTATTTTCCAAATGGGGGTTCAGTTGATCTTGACCTCAGTACTGTTGAAAATACAGATGCTAAATCGTTGTCAATCAGATGGTTATACATCAATAATAGTAAATGGAGAAAGTCTGAAGAAGTTCCGTTAAGCGATAGCATAACATTGACCGCACCGACAAAAGCACATTGGGCAGTTTTGGTTCAAGTAAAGTAAACTATAAATATAGAGGTTTTTAGCATTACTTAGACACTATTAACAAGCGAGGTTAGGAAACCTCGCCTACAGGTGAATGTAAGAGGCGCAATGAATTGCGCGACTACAAGCGCATCTCCTCCTAATATTATCGTTATGACAGCATACGCGTTTGGTATTCTGCATTGGTTAGTAAACCGCACCATAAGCGTCAATTTAGTGATTCTTGTCTGTCTGAACTAGGATTTACAAATCAACGGTATGAATGCCTTTTGGCATTCCCCGGGATTTCAAGATTTTCAGGATTAGGATTTGGTGAGTATATATTCCGTTGTAAGGATGAAGGGCTGCCTTTTGCAAAGGAACATTGGCATACAAATCTCTTATCCTGCAAATCCTGTTTCAGACAACATGTCGGAGGTCGCTTTGCTCGCTCCGACCTACAGGACTGTATAAGAGAATACGGGCGAGGAGACCTCGCCCCTACGATAATGTCCGAGGCGCAATGAATTGCGCGACTACAAACGCATCTCCTCATAAAATTGACGCTTATGGTTGGGTTAGGAAACTGAACCTACCGTTGGGTGTAATTATAGCTTTTATTTTAATGACAGGAGTGATCTGATGAGAATGTTATGCAATCCATACATTACTATTTGCAAGATTATATTGGTTCTGCTTCTATTTACATCATTAAGTTCTATAGCAGAGGATAACAATGTAAAAAAGGATATAGAAATGGATAAAAATAGGATACAGATATATAAGGAAAACCCACGTTACTGGCAGTACAAAGGTGAACCTGTCCTCCTCATCGGTGGTTCTGTTGATGATAATCTGTTTCAGATACCGAATCTCAAAGAGCATCTTGAATTATTGAAGTCAGTCGGTGGAAATTATGTTAGGTCTACGATGGGATGGACTGAGGCAGTCGATGTGCCTCCTTTCAAAAAAGTCGGTGATCTGTATGACTTAAATCAGTGGAGCGATGAATTTTGGACACGATTTCGGAACTTTATCAGATGGACTTACGAGATGGATATTATAGTCCAAATTGAAGTTTGGGCAACTTTCAACTATTATAGAGATTATTGGGATGTCAATCCATTTAATCCAAAAAATAATAGCAATTACACCGCAGAAGAGACAGCGTTACCTACTGTTGTCAAAAGCCATCCAAGTGCAGCGGAAAATAACTTCTTCCGGTCAGTCCCCAAAAAACGCAATCAGGAAATTGTCCTTAAATATCAACGAAAATATGTGGATAAACTTCTTTCTGAGACGTTACCTTATGGACACATACTCTACTGTATGGACAACGAGACTGCAGTTACACCTGCATGGGGAGAATACTGGTCAACCTATATCAAGAAGCGCGCAGCTGAAGCAGGACGTGGTGTTGAAACGACTGAGAGTTGGAATCCGTGGGAAATAGATCATGAACAACATGAAAATACAAAAGATCACCCAGAAACATATTCCTTTTGTGATATATCACAGAATAATATGCAGAAGCGGCAAACACATTGGGACAACGCACAAAAATATAGGGCTGAACTCTCCCCAATCCGACCAATCAATAATGTTAAGATTTACGGTGCTGATACTGGGAAATATGGTACGACACAAAATGGATTGGAACGGTTCTGGCGAAATATTTTTGGTGGATTGGCATCAGCACGGTTCCACCGTCCACCTAACGGACTTGGTTTGGGGAAGACAGCACAAGCCAGCTTAAAGAGTATGCGTACGATCACAGACGAAATGGATGTGTTTAAGTGTGAACCAAACAATGATCTGCTCTCAAATAGAGAAGATAACGAAGCTTATGTCTTCGCGAATCCGGGTGAGGAATATGCTGTCTATTTTCCAAAAGGTGGTTCAGTTGATCTTGATTTGAGGGCTGTTGATAAGACAGATGCAAAAACGGTAACTATCAGATGGCTAAATATACGACATAGTAGATGGACAAAGAAGAAGGAAATGACCCTAACCGATAGTCTTACGTTAACTGCGCCGACCGAAGCGCATTGGGCAGTTTTGGTTCAAGTAAGATAATGTCAATGCGGGGTTATTTAGTTTTTGGTTTTTCTGATAAATTTTATCACAAACGTGAATGTAATATGGAGGAAAATGAGAAACTATGCAGCACTGTAATGAAGAAATACAAAGTCCCTCAATGCTCGTTTCGATTACAAGTAGTGCAGGTTGGGGAACAGGTTTTTTTGTTAGAGAGAACCTAATTGCGACAAATATTCACTGTGTTGCGGGGGCAACTTCAGTCTGGGTAAAACTGTTAGACACTAATACAAAGTATAGTGTTGAAGGTGTAGTAGCGTTTGATGACAAAAACGATCTTGCCATTCTGAAAGTGTCAGGTATAGGTGCGCCTTTTCCAATCGGTAACAGTAATATGATCAAAAAGGGAGAACCCGTAAAAGCAGTGGGCTGTATTGATGGAGAATACGTGGCTAAAAAAGGAGAATTTCACAGTTCCGTGAACAACGGACAATGGTTGCAGACAACAGCCAGAACTAAGAATGGTTATAGTGGAGGTCCCTTGCTGGACGGTAAAGGACTGGTTATAGGAGTTAACTTTGGAGATGGAGATTATAGTGGTGCTATTTCCTCGAATATCCTGAAGCAATTGGTTGTCCAAACACGTTCAATAGAATCTTTGGATCAATGGCAAAAGAGGGAGACAATATGTGCTTATGACTATTTAGTTCAAAGTAAGACAAAAGATTATGCTAATGCTATAGTTGATTTAGATAAAGTAATACAACTAAACCCTGAGATTATCCTGGCTCACTTCAATCGCGGAACCCTGAGGCAAAATCTTGCTCAATGTGATTCTGAAGAAGATAATTTAGTGGATAGACAACAACTTATTTGGAGTTCTGTTGATGATTTTACTCAAACAATTAACCTATGTCCAGATTATGCTCCAGCATACAACAATCGTGGATTGTCCAAATCACACATAGGTAAATCTAAGACTGGAAAAGATAATTTAGTGGATAGACAACAACTTATTTGGAGTTCTGTTGATGATTTTACTCAAACAATTAACCTATGTCCAGATTATGCTCCAGCATACAACAATCGGGCAGATACAAAACTACATTTAGCAAAATCTGAAAATATGGAGACATCCCAAGTTTTATACCACGATGCCATTACTGACATTAATAGTGCCATTGCAAAACATGCAAATAATTCAATAGAAGAGAACACAGACATTGCACTTTTCCATCACACGCGGGGTGAGATAAAGGAAGCAATTGGTGACCTTTCTGGAGCAAAAAACGATTTCGAGAAAGCTATGACGAATTCCGAGTATACCAACGACTCAACAATATCCGATGACCTAAGACGCGTGAAAGACAAACTTAAACATCAAGAATTGGCTATATAACTCTTATTATAAGGAAATCAGATATGATGTCAATAATGTCAATTAGCGGGTATACTATTGAAATAAAAAAAAGTAAATGGGAGATACAAAAAGTAAATCAAACGCTTGGTGAAATAATGAAAGAAGCCTCCTCAGCTGCAGAACATATTTTTCGAAAACGTTCAGATGATTTTCACTATCCAACACTTCATAGACATCCAAACCCTGAATATAAAACGCCACTTACACCATGAACTTCTGAAATAAGAGGTAATGCTTATACAGTGTATCTCATAAATATTAATTGGTTTGAATTTTTCTTTTAATTACTCACTATGCCTGCTAAACTATTTGTATTTCTACGATGAGTCAGGAGATGATTTGAATGGAATTAAGTGATAAGGAATGGAAGATTATTGAACCCCTAATGCAAGAACTGCCTTCGGGTAAACAAGGCAGACCTTGGCATGGTAATAGAGAAGTGTTAGATGGTGTACTTTGGGTATTGCGGACAGGAGCCCCTTGGCGGGATTTACCAGAAAAGTATCCGCCTTATCAAACTTGTCATCGTTGTTTTCAGCAATGGTCCTCGGATGGAACGCTTGAAAAAGTTCAAATGGCACTCACAGAAATGCTTGAAAAACGAAAAAAAATAAATGTGAGTGAATGTTGTATTGATGCGAAATTCGTGCCTGCCAAGAAAGGTGGCACTTGTGTTGGTCCAACGAAGTGTGGCAAAGGGACAAAACTCATGGCGATTACAGAGAAACGCGGTAGACCTGTGAGTGTTCTGATTTCAGATGCTTCTTGTCATGAAGTGCGCTTGGTTGAATCGACCTTGGATGCCTGTTGGACATCCGAACTCCCCGCAGTGTTGATTGGGGATAAAGTCTATGACTCTGATCCTTTAGATGCGTCTTTGAGGGAGCGTGGTATTGAAATGGTATCACCTCATAAAAAGAATCGCAAAAAACAGGCGACACAGGATGGTCGGCGTGGACGCCGATATAAACGCCGTTTCAAAGTAGAAAGATTTTCAGTTGGTTAGAGGATTTTCGGTGTTTAGTCGTTCGTTGGGAATATTATGCTGAAAATTATTTAGGTTTTGCATTTCTTGCTTGCGGACGGATGTCATTAAAATATTTATGAGATACGCTGTAGTAAAACTCGTCAACTATAATTTTATAAAACTAAATAACCCTGATGTAAATGCGGGGTTATTAGTTTTCAAGAATTCTGCCATATTTTATCACAAATGTGAAGGATAAGAATTAGGATCGTAGGTCGAAGCGAGAACAGCACCCTCCGACCCGTATCATTTCATTGAGTTCCCATGTCGGAGGTTGATACGCTCGCTCCGACCTACAAGACTGTATAAGAGAATACGGACGGGAAACCTCGCCCCTACGATAATGTCCGAGTCGACAAATGCCAAAAGCGCATTTAGCGTTGATTTAGCAATGAATTGCACGACTACGAACGCGTATTTTGTTAATGAGAAGTTATTATACAGAATTGATATTAGGTACACAAAATGGCAAACTACTATACAATTAAATAGTAGGATACGGAAATCCGTTATTTATCTTTGATGCTCTTAACACTACGATAGCAGTAAGTTTCTTTATCTTGCATGTCTTTATGTCGTTGTAATATTGATACAAACTTAACTTGAATAAATCCCAATATTTTTGCATTAACATAAATCATATAGTATAATATATACCGTTGCTTAAGGTGGAACATACCCTCATATCATTTTCATTTACGGGAGTAACCGCAATGTTTAAACGTCGGTTAGACCAATTCAACCGTGAAAATGTTGGAATGTTTGACCTCGCCTCAATAGGGATAACACTTGCGCTCGCTATTGTTATCGGTTTCTTCGGAGGTAAGTGGGTTGGAGGCAAATTAGGCAACGCTGATATCGGGTCGTATATTGGTTTTGCGATTGGAACCGCTGCAGGTTTCATTGAAATGTTCCGTTCAGTAGCACGGTGGAACCGGCAACTGGAACGTATGGAAAAACAGAAACGAGACGCTGCACAGCAAGATCAAGAAACTGAAGAAAACAACCCTTGAAACTATTGAGAATCAACATTGATTCGTTGGTATTTTGACAAAGGAGTCACCTACTTAAATGGGTCCCACGCTTGAATTTGGTGACCGATTTATTCGTCACGTTTATGTCGTAACAATCTTCCTTACAGTTGCAATTGCTGTAGTGTTGTTAGTCATCAAACGTGCTACACTTCCAAGTTTTTTAATCGGTAGTGCTATTGGTCTGAGTATGTTTTGGTCGATTGAATTCGTGATACGCAGACTGTTGCGACCAGGGAAAACACAGAAAACGAAGTATTTGCTTGGATTTATCGCACTCGGAAAATATACAATACTGGGTGTACTTCTCTATTTTTTGTTTCAAATGAAGTGGTTGAATATATATGCATTCGGTGGAGGAATAGTTTTAGTACAAGTTGCTATTATCATTAAAGCAGTCGGTTTGATGATAACAATTCTTAGAAATAAAGATCCTGAACAACCTTAAAATATACATAGGTGAAGAATATAACCCACATCTAAAAAGTCAACAATACAAGATGAAAAAAATTTCGTTTATTTGCTTGGTCGTTGCTCTCTCTTTTATAGCAATGGCTGGCACATTCGCAGAAGCAGATACTTATGCAGATGAATCTCACGCGGATGAACATGGTAAAACCCCCATAGAACACTACGGTTACCGTTCGTGGTTCTCTCCTATATCACAGTTATTACCAAATAATATAATTCCTGAACCTGGTGTATGGCATCAACCAGACTTAATCCCCAACACATTATTTGTAGTTGTTTTATTAACTGTACTTTTCTTTTTTGCAACCCGCAAATTGAAGCGGATTCCTGAAGGAAATGCACAGACGTTATTAGAAGTATTTGTTGGTGGAATAACGGATTTCTTCGGTGGTATCTTGGGGGAAGACGGTAAAAAATATCTACCTTTTGTAGGTTCGTTTTTTATTTTCATACTCTCACTAAACTATATAGGGCTCATCCCAGGTTTTCAAGCCCCAACAGCAGATCTCAATACAACACTTGCCCTCGGATTAACCGCTGTAATCGGTGTTCAGATTATCGCCATCAAAGAAAATGGGTTCGGAGGTTATCTGAAACATTTGATTGGGAATCCTACGTGGTTGGGATTTTTAATGTTTCCTATTGAGGTAGTTGCGCAGTTGTCACGTGCTGGGTCACTTGCTATCCGTCTATTTGGGAATATCTTTGGAGAAAAATCAGTTGTTATTCAACTTACAGGACTTGGCATTATCTCCGTTGGGTCTTTTTTCCTACCGATACCGGTTCAAGTGCCAATGATGTTTTTTGCTATGTTTGGGGGACTTCTACAAGCGTTCGTTTTCACACTCTTAACAACTATATATATAGTGCTGTTTATAGAGCACCATGACGAAGCGCATGAAGCGCATCATTAACTCTTATATTTGACAAGTGTTATCTTGTCCATTTCTGTCCAAGGAGGACATTTCATGATTTACTTAGCAGTGTTAGCGTTTGGCGTAACTTTAGGATTGCCGATCGCTGTTATTTTTGCTTCAAGAGCACAAGGTGCCGCTACAAGTACCGCTCTGGAAGGTATTGCACGTCAACCGGAATCAGCAGCGAAAATTCAAACTGCAATGATTATCGGTTTGGCACTCATTGAATCACTCGTAATTTATGCGTTGCTCATGTTCTTTCTTTTACTTCCAAAACTCCCCGGTGTTGATGTAAATCCAGACACAATTGATGTACAAGAAGCAATAGAAGCTGCACGCGAAGCACCAGCAAGTGATAACAATGCATCCCTTGAATAGACTAACATTAATAAATACTTGACTCTAACATGTTGGGTATCTAAACAGTTACTGCCCCAACATGTTGGGGTATCAATACATTACAGGTTATTTGTGTGGATTGACTATTTCCTACTACGTATTACATGTTTACTATGTAGAGACCGTTTATGAAAAAATTATATACATGTTGTCTTATTCTAATGGGTGTTTGTGTAACAAGTGTATTCGCCGCTGAGGCTCCTGCTGGAGGCGGATTATTGTCGGACCTCGGTATTGATCCAAAGACCATTCTGGTACAGGTGCTCGGTTTTCTTGTGGTGCTTCTTGTTTTACGGATATTCGTTTTCGGTAAAGTCGGTGGACTCTTAGAGGAACGTCGCAACGAAATCAACTTGCAGATAGAACAACTCAAAACTGACAGAGAAGAATTGGACCGACTTACTGCTGAAACACGGCAACGTTTAGGTGATATTGAAAATGAGTCGCAAGCCAAGATCCAAGCTGCTATTGATCAGGGTAATGCAGAACGACAGCAAATCGTCGATCAAGCGCGGCAAGAAGCGGCAGATGAGATTACAAGAGCCCGTGCTGAGATTCAGCGTGAAAAAGATGACGCTATTTCTGAACTGCGCGGTGTTGTTGCTGAACTCGCTATTGATGCAGCCGGAAAAATTATAAGTGCAGAACTCAACCCAGAGAGACACCACAATATCATTGATGCATCCATTAGCAGATTATCAACGGATACACCTCAGTAAAGCTTTCAAACTACTTTTGATCGTTATTCTTTATAGGTGAAAACGAACAATGAGAGACATTCGGGTCGCAAAACCTTATGCTCGCGCCTTATATGAAGCAGCTGTCGAACAGAATGCTTTATCATCTATCATTACTGATATTGAAAAGATGCAAGCGTTGATTGAACAGTCAGAGGAATTGAAACAATTTATCAACACACCTCTGCTATCACCGCAAATCAAAAGTGACACATTTCAGCAGCTTTTTTCAGATGGAATGCATCCTTTGACACTTAATTTCTTCAAACTTCTTGCACAAAAGCAGCGTGAACGTTATCTTGTGGCAATAATGGATGTGTTTGCAGAGATCGTTGATGAAGCTGCTGGTAGGATTGTCGCAAAAGTGACGACAGCAGTAGCGATAACACAAGACCAAGAACAAAGGCTTGTACAGCAATTAAGTGCATATTCGGGCAAACAGGTGCGGTTGGAAACCGAAACTGATGAACGGATTCAAGGCGGGTTTATAGTGCAGTTAGGCGACACCGTTTTTGATGCAAGCGTCGCGACACAACTACAACGATTGAAAAAGCAACTTGCAAAAGGATAACCTACTGTACATATTGTAGTAAATTCCACGTAACTCACAGGTTTCCCAACTATAAATGTAATGTAAGGGCGCAATGAATTGCGCGACTACAAACGCTATAAATCCTAAGAATATGTTCACTTGATTTTATACTCTATAAATGAAGACAATTGCGAACCCATAGAGGATTGAAAATATGGCAAGAGAAGTCCGTCCGGACGAAATATCAAATATCCTTAAACAACAACTCCAACAATTTGAACAGGACGTGGATGTCTATGACTCCGGTACTGTGCTGGAGGTAGGCGATGGTATCGCGCGGGTTCATGGACTTGCTAACGCGATGGCAAGTGAAATGATTGAATTCCCGAACGATATTTACGGAATCGCTTTCAACCTTGAAGAAGACAACGTCGGTTGTGTGCTGTTTGGAGAAGACCAACTTATACATGAAGGCGACACTGTCAAACGCACGGGTAGGCTTCCAGAAGTCCCAGTAGGTGAAGCACTCCTCGGACGAATCGTTGATGCACTTGGACAACCTATTGATGGGTTGGGAGATATCCAAACTGAACATAGACTCCCCGTGGAACAGAAAGGGTTAGGTATCGTTCAACGTCAACCCGTCAGTGAACCACTTTATACCGGCTTAAAAGCTATTGACAGTTTAACACCAATTGGTAGAGGACAACGAGAACTCATCATCGGTGACCGACGAACAGGAAAAACTGCGATTGCTATAGACGCTATACTTAGTCAAAAGAACACAGATGTTTATTGTATCTATGTTGCTATCGGTCAAAAAGGTTCTACGTTGGCGCAAGTAGCGAATACGCTTCGTGAACATAATGCACTGGAATATACCACCATTGTTTCTGCTCCAGCAAGCGCGCCCTCTCCGCTACAATATCTCGCTCCTTATTCAGGAACATCAATGGCGGAATACTTCTGTCATAACGGTAAACACGCACTTATCATCTACGATGACTTGACGAAACATGCGTGGGCATACCGACAGATGTCACTGCTTTCCCGTAGACCTCCGGGTCGTGAGGCATATCCGGGTGATGTGTTCTATCTACACTCACGTTTGTTAGAACGCGCAGCAAAACTTAGCGATGACTTGGGTGGCGGTTCTCTGACTGCGTTGCCGATTATTGAAATTTTTGAAGGGGATTTGACGACTTATATCCCAACGAATGTTATCTCTATTACCGATGGACAGATATATTTGACTACGGATCTGTTTAACCAAGGTGTTAGACCTGCCATAGATGTCGGTACATCTGTATCGCGAGTGGGAGGGGATGCACAAGTTAAGGCGATGAAATCGGATGAAGTTGCGGGGACCCTGAAGCTTGATCTTGCGAGTTTCCGAGAAGTTGCTGCTTTCGCACAATTTGGATCTGATTTGGATGCGGCAACACAATCTCTTCTTACACGAGGGACACGTCTCGTGGAATTGCTGAAACAACCGCAATATGAACCGATGCCTGTTGAGCGGGAAGTCGCTTCAATCTTCTGTGGCACAAATGGCTATTTAGACGAAGTTCCTGAATCGGAAGTTGCGAGATTTGAGTCTGAATTCCTACAATATCTTGACAGGAATCATGCAGAACTCCTTGCTGAAATCGCAGAAACCGGTCTGTTAGGTGATGAATTACTTGAAACTATGCATGCTGCTGTAAAGGCATTCATGGAAAATTGGAGTGAGACACCATCAGCACAAATAGAAGCGGTGTCATCCGAAGAATCCTCCGCAGAGGAAGAACAGACAGATACCGAGACAGCACCTGAAGGTGAATAACAATGGCTACGTTACGAGAAATACGGCGGCGTATCGCCAGCATTAAGAATATTGAGCAAGTTACAGATGCGATGCGAGTCGTTGCTGCAGCACGGCTCCGACGTGCCCAAGAGAATATCATGGCAACGCGTCCTTATGCAGAAAAACTTAATACTATTCTCGGTCATCTTATTTCGCAGATGAACGTTGAGGAAGAGGCATTAACACATCCGCTACTTGAGGAGCGCGAAGTCAAACATGTCTGTATCATCTCTGTTTCGGGAGATCGCGGGCTATGTGGTAGTTTCAACAGTAATGTCATACGCACTACAACTGAACGTATACAGCACTACGAAGAAACTGGGGCAGATGTAACACTTATCTGTATAGGTAGACGGACTCAAGAGCATTTTGAGAGACGTGGTTACGACATAACGGACTCTTATATCAATATATTCCGTCAACTTGAATTTCAGACCGCTGTTGATGTTGTCCAAGAGTTTGAACATCTCTATGTTGACAAAACGATTGACAAGGTTGAGGTTATATATAACAACTTCAAATCTGCTATTCTTCAGACGGTGCTTGTAGAACAGTTGTTGCCTTTAGAACCGATAGAACCAGAAGGGGATTCTTTATTCCTTGACTATATCTATGAACCGGGACAGGTGGAGTTATTCGAAATGTTACTCCATAAAGATTTAAATATGCAAATGTGGAAAGTGCTTTTAGACTCAAATGCAGCAGAGCAAGCAGCACGAATGGCAGCGATGGAAAACGCAACACAAAAAGCAAAAGAACTCATTGATGAATTAGTCCTACAACGCAATAGAGCACGTCAGACACAGATTACAACAGAAATTTCAGAAATAGTCAGTGGCGCAGCCGCGTTAGAAGGTTAACAACAAACAAAATGTAAACATACACAGCTTAATAGTCCTTACTCAATCTTTGACAATAGGTTAGATAGATGCGTAAAGCGAATCCAAATACTCACCAAGATTGTAGATCCTTACTTCAAAAAGCGGTGCGCCGTGGGGAATCCGATCTTGTTGTTAAAGTAGTAAACCATCTCTATGAAATCGGAGATATTAATTGGTTAAAACAACGGGTGGGTGTTATCATCGCGGAAGAATGCTGGCCTCTCATGGGAGAATGGGAATTACCCCAAAAAAGAGATATGCAACAAACAGCATCACAAGAGATTCTCAGTCAGGCAGCACGATACATAAAATTTAAAGATGCGGCTGGACTTGGTTCTCTTGCTTACGCGCTCTCAGAAGGAGACGATTCTGTATTGAGTGGTTCAGATGATGATACATACATAAAACATATTTGTGCTGCAATTAAGAATAAAGATAATTATTGGAAATGGATTTCTTCTCAGTGCTCATGTGATATGACTAAACGTTTCGTAGAACGAACTTCTGTAGCGTATCGAAAAGGCGGATGGCCTTGGGATAGAGCATTTATACAGGCTTCAGCATATTTAGTTGTAATGGATGGTTTTCCGAAATTACAGTTAGGAATTAAAAAGGAATCAAAATTTCCGTTTTGGATTGCGTTGGATCGACATACTCCTCAAGGAAAAGCCGTAATTAGTAAACTTGCAAAAGAGATGGGATTCCCTTGGCGTCAACTGAATTGGGTTAGTTTTTATTGTGAAAGTGGTATCGTTTATAACCAAGTGCCATCACGATGGTGGGACAGAGAGGTGGAATGGAGGCTTAGCAAAGTAGGACTTTCACTTGACGAGGCAGAATCAATATGGACAGAAGCACGGCCACGTTTTATTGAATTGCTACGTGATGAATCAGAACGACTTGAACATCACCTTTATGCCAATAACAGTGGTCTAAGGAATAACATTACCGATAGTCAACAATTTAGTTTGTTCTCACCATCCGAAGGAACAAAAGCATGATAAGCGGTAATGAGATTCAATCTTTGGTTAATCTCTTACAAAAGAGACACGTTACACTATATCATGCATGTCAACTAATTGATTTTGATTCATATCTCGCTCTTGGCGGTATTCCCTCACGGGCGTTGTTACAAAGCAGACAAGCCCAATTTACTACCTTTGATACCGATGATATAGACTTAGAAAATAAGGTTTGGGATAAGGTCTTTGTAAATTTATCGGATTTTGGCAGAGGGTTTGCACAAGGAGCGAATAGCGTTCCAAATCCTTATGGTCCGGTCCTATTTGAAATGAACCCCTTGGCATTAATAGAAGCATCTGATGTCGCTGTCTGTCTTTGGTCCGCTGGTGCAAAGGGCTTTAACCGAGAAATTCAAGCACTTGATACCGTTGAAGATATTAATCGTTTATTTATGCACTCAATTAATTCTGGTGTCCCTCAAAGCACTTATATTAAGTTCAGAAATCAGTTGAAACAAGAATTTGGAAAGCAAAAAGCCCAAGATCCTGAAATTAGTTGTACAGTTCCAATTGGTGCATTCTCAACCCAATATGTCAATTTAGTGAGGGTTGATCCTTACATCGTAAACGGTCAACACTTACGATATTGGGCGCAGACAATCAAACGAAAATATCAGATGAATTTTCCAATTTACGAACGTAGTGAATATAAGGAATCCAGGCGTAATTTTTATAACGAGATTGCTGATCGGATTGGCGAAAATATACCAACACTCCAGACGTTAGCTAATGATACCACATGCTCTAAACCTTTACGGGGCTGGGCAAGACAAATTTCCAACTTAGAATGGCAATTCCAAAGATTTGCTAATTATTTACATAATGGAACACTTAAACCGATGAGAGCAAACATAGCAAACCTGATGGCAGGTTAATAATTACAATCAATAAGTGTTTTCTCATTTATAAAAGGAAACTCACATGAACCAAGGAAAAATATTAGAAGTTGTCGGGGCACGAGTAGATATAGATTTTTCGGAAGGCAAACTGCCGGATATCCTAAACGCTGTTAAAGTTCAACGTTACGACGGAAGCGAGTTGGTGCTTGAGGTCCAACAGCACTTAGGTGAAAATAGAGTGCGTGCAGTCGCTATGGACACAACCGATGGATTAGTTCGTGGTGCACTCGCAACAGATACAGGTGGTCCCATCACCGTCCCTGTAGGTGATGCAGTGCTTGGACGCGTTTTTGATGTAACAGGTCAACCCATTGATGAAAGAGGTGATGTCGGTGAAGACGAACGGTATTCTATTCACAGACCCCCGCCACCTCAAGCGGAACTTACCACAGTCACCGAGATGTTAGAAACTGGTATCAAAGTTATTGATCTTATCCAACCTGTTGTTCGGGGTGGAAAAGTCGGTTTCTTCGGTGGTGCTGGTGTCGGTAAAACCGTTTTGGTCGCTGAACTGATTTACAACATCGCAACACAGCACGGAGGTTATTCCGTATTTTGCGGTGTGGGTGAACGGACACGCGAAGGCAATCAGTTTTGGCTTGAACTTGATGATTACGGTGTGATTGACAAAACAGCGATGGTGTTCGGACAGATGAATGAACCGCCAGGTGCGCGTCTTCGTGTTGGACTTGCAGGTCTGTCTATGGCAGAATACTTCCGTGACCAGCAGGGACAAGATGTGCTTATCTTTATTGACAACGTCTTCCGTTTCACATTGGCAGGTGGTGAAGTGTCAGCACTTCTGGGTCGTATGCCTTCAGCTGTTGGATACCAGCCAACACTCGCAACCGAAATGGGTGAGCTGCAGGAACGTATTACCTCTACGCAACACGGGTCAATCACCTCATTCCAAGCGGTTTATGTTCCTGCTGATGACTATACTGATCCTGCTGTGGTCTCTGTTTTTGCGCACCTTGATGCTGTAACTCGATTGGAACGAAGCATCGTTCAGAAAGGGAGATTCCCAGCAGTGGATCCGCTCACTTCAAGTTCGCGAATTCTGACAGCAGAGATTATCGGAGAAGAACATTATCAGACTGCCTTTAGAGTCAAGCAAGTGTTACAAGAATATGGTGACCTGCAAGATATTATCGCTATCCTCGGTGTAGACGAATTGTCGGATGATCAAAAGTTAGTTGTCAATAGAGCGCGGAAGATAGAGATGTTCCTCACACAACCGATGTTTGTTGCTGAACGTTTCACTGGAACCCCAGGTAAGTATGTGAAGATTGAGGATACCGTGCAAGGCTGTCAAGCAATCCTTAACGGGGATTGTGATGACCTACCTGAACAGTCGCTACGTTATATCGGCACTATTGATGAAGCATTTGGGCAAACGAAAGAAGCAGAATTAGAAGAAGCAGCAGATTAGTAGTTGGCTGTCGGCTAACAGCAATCGGCTTTCAGAAAGAGATATAATCTTATGCAGAGCAGAAGTTTTCACCTTGAAATTCGATCACCGGAAAAACTGATATATGAAGGTGATGTGACTAGCGTTCAAGCACCAGGTGTGGAAGGCAACTTTCAGATTCTATATGGTCACATCCCTTTTCTTACAGCATTAGATGTTGGTGAAATCCGTATCAACGAATCATCGGATGCCCTGCGATCCATGGCAACAAGTGGTGGAGTATTTGAAGTGCTCCGCACTGGTGTCACTGTATTAGTTGAAACAGCGGAATGGGCAGCGGAAATTGACGTTGTGCGTGCTGAAAGTGCCCTTGAACGTGCCAAAGAACAACTCGCCGAAGAATCCCCTGACCTGAATCGTCCCAGCGCAGAGGCAGCCCTCGCCCGCGCACAAAATCGGATTAAGGTTGCGAGTAATTTGTAATCGCACGCGTTTCCTTGTCAGAAATTCCACTTACATACACGCATAGGGAAAGGGCATTTTAGTTAAGCGGAACTTACCAACTTTTCAATGTTCCATTTGATAGTTGGTGGTGGAAGCACTTCATTTTCTTGCTTTGCGATTTCTATCCACTCATCAACAATCTCACATAACTCACGATATACCTCAACTTCATCATCGCCATGGCAACACGGACCGATAATCCCTGGGCAAAATCCAATAAAACATTGGTCATCGTCTGACCACTTCACTATTTTAATATATTTTGCACGCGTTATCATTATTGAGACTCCTCAATTTTTCGTTTGACTTCCTTTTCTTGGTACGGCTTAGCATCATCACCAAGTTTTCCTGAAATAGTAACACACATACCTTTTGAATGTTTATAATTTCTATGGCTACCTTTTCCACCTTTGTTGGTAAAACCTGCTTTTTCCAGGTCCGAGATAAGTTGTCGTATCTTTTTTGGCATAGTAATGACCGGATAACTTGTAACTAACCTTAACAGACGTAAAAAAACACCTTATACCAAATTAATGTGATTTATCCTTTTTCCGAAATTAGTTTGTCTGCAATGGCAAAAGTAAGTCAGATATAACCGTTATAAGTATATCATAGAAACGATGGGATTTCACCTTATTTTAAAACAAAACGTAGTTATTCAGATTTTGACATTGTGTGTGTTGAAAGTGCCTTTGAACATGCCAAAGAACAACTTGCTGCAGATGATCCTGAGTTGAATCGTCCCCGTGCTGAGGTAGCCCTTGCCCGCACCCAAAACCGCATTAAAGTTGCGGGCAACCAATAATCACTTTCCCACATTCAACAGTTAGTCTGCTTTTTTATCTGAACCAAGATTGACAAATCCTGTTTCAGACAAACATTTGACACCCGCTAATAATTCAGGTATACTAAAACAAATCTGTCCAAAACGTGCATTAAATAAACACAATACAAACATATAAGGAGAACCACCGATGGGACCTGACTTAAATACACGCACCCTCCCTTACGCGCCAACAGATTCAGCAGATATAATATATCCCGAATCGGATGGAAAACCTATGGCTGAAACTGACCTACATATAGACGAAATAATCCGAATGCGGCATATCCTTAAAGCATATTTCGCTGAAAAGCCAAATGTTTATGTCTCTGGCAATATCATGATGTACTATAAAGAAGGATTCCCTAAAGAATCTGTTTCACCCGATATCCTTGTAACTTTCGGTATCGGCAAAAAACGACGCCGCACCTATAAAGTATGGGAAGAGGGAAAACCACCTGACTTTGTAATGGAATTCTCAAGTAAAGGCACCTACCGAGATGATTTAAATAAAAAAGTGGATTTATACGCCAAAATTGGAGTATCGGAATACTTCCTCTATGATGCAGAAAGACGTTATTTGCCATCTTATTTGATGGGATTTCGGCTTGTTGATGGGGAGTATATTGAGATCCCTCAAAGTTCTGATGGAGGGTTTTTCGCTGAGACGTTGAACTTGACAATCCATTTGCAGGATGAGACTTTTGGTGTATATAATCCTGACACAGAGGAGTGGTTACAATCAGCGGAGGAAAGAGCTGAGACAGCTGAGGCAGAAGTTGTTCGACTTCAAGAGGAAATTAAACGTTTACAAGTTACACCTGAACTGTCAAAGTAACCTCGTCCTGTTTTACAATCTCCTTGATATGTATATACGGTCAAATTCTGGAGAAAGATGGACATTAGCAAAACTTGCTTTAGTCTTTGCGGTAGATGCTCATCAAGCAACACGCGCATTAGCGAACTTCAAAGTCATTTGCAGATAAGCCACTGCCTGATCACGTGAGACTGATGGGAAATCATCAAGGAATAAATCAAGAGAGTCGCCTGCGACAAGGTGTTGAATCAGACTTTCAACAGGCACGCGAGTGCCAGTAAAAACTAAAGTGCCGTGCATCACTTGTGGGTCTTGGGAGACAATTTGTTCTTTGTTCATCACTCGCTTATTCTCCTTAAATGTTATCGGTTGTTCTGTCTATAACCAAGTCTAAATATATATAGTAACATGTAATAGGGTCAATTTCAATATGGTTGCTGGCATTGTGCAAGCATTCCTGACCACCATTAGACCGTCAAAGTAACCTCGTCCTGTTTTACAATCTCCTTGATATGTCCATAAGGTTCGGATGCTATCAATTCCAATGTCTCAGGTGATAACCTATCAATAATAGGCTGCGGTAAGCTGTGCTTGCCAGAATATTGCGGAAAATACCGCATGACAAGAAACCGTCTATCTCGATCCTTCGGTTTCCACCGCAGTACTCCATGTGTTAGCAGCTCCGAAATTATCACAATATCACCTGCCTTTGGTGTGATATTCACAAAAACAGGATCCTCAATCGGATCAATACCATCCGCTTCATCAAGTGTCAGTAGCTGCTTCGGACGATCAAATTCACTTTTATGCGAACCGGGAATAACGATGAGACCACCATCACCCGGATAGACATCCGTAAAATAGGGAAAGCAGACGAAGTTATCACAGTATATACGTCCGTTGTGTGCTTCATAGCGAGTGCTATACCATCCGTAGTCATCACGAGCACAGTGCAGTCCTCCCGGATTGACATGTGCATTTTCTCCAGTCTTCCACAGATCATGCTTATCATGCTTGAGTGAACCTCTGCCAAATCTGGGTTGGTTGTCTGTCAGTTCCTTAATGATTGTCCATAGTGCAGGATGCATCGTCAAACATTCAAGGGACTTGTCAAAAGCGAATCCGTGCTGATGGAGTCCGCGTTGTTCAAAACCGGGTGGCAATTCATCGGGTGGTGTCGTGATGTATCTATCAACTGCTTCAGCAGCATCTGCTAAGGCATCCCCAGTAATCACGTTTTTTAGGTGAAGATAGCCTGTTACATCAAATAGATAACGTTGTTTCGGTGTCATATATGTTCCTCGTTGAAATGAGCATGAGATTTACAACGACATCTTAAACGCTCTTCCTGTTACGTTTCCACTAACATAGGCATCTCGGAATAGTGTTTGACGTTTAGGTGGCATGCTTTCAAGTAATGCTTGAGGGGGTAGTGAGATTTTCCACCGTTTGTCAATGGAGTTGTATCCGTTGAAAATCGCAACTCGATCTGTATCAGGATTCTTCCATGGTTGCCCACTGTGTGTAATCGCTTCAGTGAAAAATATAACCGATCCTGCAGGACAAGAATAAGTGTCCCAAAACTCCCATTCCTGTTTCCGGACTACCTCTGGTGCAGTGTAGGCAGCCTTATGACTACCTGTAATAAACAACGTTCCACCATCCTCTTTACCGACAGGATTGAGTTCCCAAACAACGCGCGTCAATCCACTATACGCTTGTCCGGGTAAACATTGGTATTGATGGCAATCCCCTGGCATCCGAAACATACCATTGCCGTTGTGTGGAGCAAATGCCTTGGGTTTATCGTCAGAGGTAGAACGTAAAAACAGGAAGCTTGTCTCCATGCGAAACCCGTAGCACGTCTCCGATGATAAATAGGGTGATGCCAGAAATTCATTTGCAAAAGCGATAACGACAGGATGATCTGTTAGTGCTTCTAAAGGACCGCCATAAGTAGACCGATGATGTGGTATTGGGATCGTGTCGGGTTCGTTTCTTAACCTGTAACAGAAATCTCGCATCTCTTCAATCTCAGATTCCGTCAACACTCCCGGTATTAAGAGCCATCCATTTTTGTCAAATAGATATTTCTGTTCCTGGGTCAATGGAATAACAGGTTTGCCATCAGCGTTTGTTGTCGTCAGGTCAGATGCTGCAGATGACAAAGGTTTGCCAAGATCTTTGTTAAATCTGATACCGGTATGTTCTGACATAAATTTATCCTCTCTTGTGGTATGCTTTGTATGCACGATTTTTGTAGAAATTAGCGTATCCGCTTTCCTGTGAAATAATCAGGATTCGCTCCCATTTTTTCTAATAGAGGAGCAGTCAATATATCAAGACGTTTAAGTACATCTTTTGAAGGTGTGTATTTAATAGCATGCAGGTTTTCAGTCAATTCGTCTACATTTCGTGTGCCTACCAGCATACATGTAATCCCGATTCTTGCCATCGTCCAAGCAATCGCAAGACGACTCATCGGTATCTGCTCGTCCTCTGCTATTTCTCTAATACTTTCTAAAGTTTTAAATACCTCTTCCTCAGCACCCTTTTCACCATGATTTGCCATTGGACGATCATCGCGAAAATGTCGGAAACGAGAATGCGTCGGCGGTATTTCTGATGCGGATTTATATTTGCCTGTCAATATTCCCTGTAGGAGTGGCATATATCCTAATATACCGATGTTATTCTTCTGGCACAACGGAAGAAGTTCAATCTCTATTGCACGGGATAAAAGGTTATAACAGAGTTGATTTACAGCAAGTTCTGTTCCTGTATCGATTACTGCTGTGAGTTGCGAAATACCGAAGTTGCTGACTCCGATAGCACGAATAAGTCCGTCCTCCTTGAGTTTCGTTAACTCAGCCATACTCTCATCAATAGGAAATTCATCGTGGGGCCAATGGATCATGTAGATGTCAATATAATCTGTTTGTAAACGTTCCAAACTGGCTTCACAACGTTCACGTATCGTAGTAGGATTTGGTGTGCTGATTTTCGTTCCAATGACTGCTTCGTGTCGTCTGCCTTTTAGAGCAAGACCCAATGCTGATTCACTTCGTCCATGATTGTATCCTTCTGCCGTATCAAAGAAGTTGATACCTGCATCCAATGCAGCGTGTGCTACTGTGGTTACATCCGATTGTGACTGCGGTCCCCAGTAATCACCTCCACCATAAGACCAACAACCGATACCCATTGGTGAAATCTCAATGCCTGATTTCCCACATCTCCGCATCTCCATTTTCAGTCTCCATGTTGTATGGTAGCTTTCAAAATAAATTATACACTGATGGATTGTAGGAGGGAACTCCGATTCCCGACTACCACAGTGTTGGGTCGTGATTAGGAGATCGCTCCTACAGGTTAACTGTCTAATTATTTCTATAATTCACCAAAAATGAATTATAGACGACTTATGCTAATTCTGCACAAAGTTCTGCGACCAATTGAGCATTCTCACCAATTTGATCACCAAATTGTTGATACATACCGAGTAATAGCACATCATTCGGTTTTGAGTTTTCTATAGCGAATTTTAACTCTTCACGAATTTGTTGTGTACTCCCTATTGTCCGACCTGCTGCGAGTACTTTGAAGATAAGACAAGGTTTCTCAGTACGTTGGATTGCCTTACACATTTCATCTCGGTCTTCGCGTGCATAGATTTCACCTAAAGGTGCGTAGCCAAATTTTTCAGTAAACTTTTGACTTCCACCGCGTAAATTATAGAGTGCTGTCATATAGTAGTCTATATCCCACGCTTCATCTTCAGCAATATGTAAAAGTTTTGGATCATGCACAGATAACCCTACAAGCTTACCCGTGTCGCGTATTCGTTTGAGTATATCTTGCAAGTGGTCAAGTCTGTTTTCCCGTAGACAACGTTGTCCTACACCACCACCGTGCGGTGCCATACCAAAAGGATTATGTTTTGCATCTTCAAAAACCGTGTCCGGTTCCTCGTACCATACAAAACCCCAACTGAGGCAAAACCAGTGCATCGTGCCACCCGCATCTCGGTAAAGTTGTAGGTCAGACATTGAACGTTCTGTTACGCTATTCTGCCAACCATTGATTCCAACTTCCTCAGCACGTTTGAGCGTAGTAACAACCTGTTCCGGTGTATGAAACTCCTGTTGATGTTGTGAAAGAAGTTTATTGAAATGAGAATAACCATAGATTGGATTATCGCCAATTAATAACTTGCTAATTTCATGATTGCAAAATGAGACTTTAGGTAAATTTACCACTGTTTATCCTCCACACAAGAAACACATTATACGTCATCCTAACCATACAAAAAACTTTCCACAACAGAGGAGTCAATTTCACGAACAAGATGCATCGTCAAATCCAACGCTGCATTGTAGTCATCAATGTTGATGATTGAGACATGACTATGGATATAGCGTGACGGCACACCGAGAACAACAGATGGAACGCCTCTACCAAATTGATGTATTGCACCACCATCTGTCCCACCAGATTGACGCACACCCAGTTGATACGGGATTTCATGTTTCTTTGCTGTCTCAATTACATAGTCAGCTAATTTTGGATTGACAATCATTGAAGAATCTATAATCCGAATTTGTACGCCACTACCGAGTTTTCCTTGTGAATTTCCAACACTTAAACCGGGAGTATCATCACCAGGAGGTCCTTCAAGGACAATAGCGAGGTCAGGTTCTACACTCGCAACCATAGTCCTTGCCCCTCGCAATCCGATTTCTTCTTGTACACTCCCTGCCCCGATAACGGTGTTCGGGTGGTCTTCAAGCCTTAAGAGTGCTTCAATGACAAGTGCAACACCGACTCGGTTATCAAATGCTTTCGCTGTAAGTAACTTTTCATTTTTCAACCGCATAAACGGACCGTAAGGTGCAATCGGACATCCGGGTAAAATTCCATATTCCTCTGCCGCTTGTTCTTCATTCTCGGCACCCACATCTATAAAAAGGTCTTTTATTTCTAATACTTTATCACGTGATCCTGATAATAAATGAGGTGGTGTTGAACCGATTACACCCGGAATTTTACCAACCTTCGTTGTAATATTGACCCGCTGTGCTAAAAGGGTATGTCCCCACCATCCACCGAGAGGTAGGAACTTAACAAATCCGTTGTCTGTGACATTTTGCACCACAAAACCGATTTCGTCTAAATGCGAATCAAGTAAGATTCGTGGATTTTCTGCACTACCAGCGCGCGTGCAAAAAATACCTCCCAACTTATCAGTCTCTATCGGTCCAATATCGGAGACAGCATCGCGAAATACTTCTCGTACTTCCGACTCATAACCAGGGATTCCATCTGCTTGCGTCAGTGATTTCAGTAGTTCTATTGAGGTTTCATTCATCGTAACTTTCCTTTAGTAATAGGACTATAATATAGGTGAATTATAGCACGTCTGAGAATTATTACCAACGTTAAAGTGGTCTTTCAGAGGCATTCAATTGTCGATTTTTTTGTCAGAATCGCAGATTACTCGTTCTCAGTCCCTCACCCTTTTCCTCTGTAGGAGCGGACATCCCTGTCGTGATCGGACCACTTTCCCCGTTGGACGTAGGTCGGAGCGAGCGTAGCGACCTCCGACAGGTATTATGTCTGAATCGTCTACTGTCTGAACCAGGATGGACAAGATTATAGGATTTGCAGGATAAGAGGTTGATATTTCAATGTGCCCTTACAAAAGGTAGCCGTTTCTTTTTGAAACGGGATATATAGACTCCAACTCCTAATCCTGGAAATCTTGTAATCCTGTCCATCCTGGTTCAGACAAATACTGAAAACTGACGACTGAAAACTGATAACTACCATAAACATACATGAAACATATTGTTCCAATCTCCTCAAACCCTTCCATTCCCTACCGACACCTGTTATAATACTACCACTATGAAAAACAAAAAACGCTTACACCCCACATTCACAACAAAAACTGCCACCCATCACCCAAAAAACATCCACCAAAAAACCGACCATAACCAAGCAAACAAAAACGAACCAAACAGAAAATTTCAAAAAGTATCGTACACACCTATAAACCCAGTTCCAGACTGGCATAACCCCAAAAACCAAAACGTACACAGAAACGAAAAACGCCCTTTTTGTGTACGTTTTTAGAAGGAAGATGAAGATATGATTTTCTGCCTGAGATCAAGTAAACGATTTATGAGTTAACTATAAATGTTTGTGCTATGTATGTGGTAACTTACGGGTATAATAACTAAACTTTACTACTTATTATGCGTCAAAATTGTAATACCACTTTATCAATATGTTCTGAACTTTTGAACTTTAATTTTTGTCTGACTAAAAAGATACATATCACTTACCAATACAATCTTCCGTAGTAATAGTTTTAAGTTGTTTAAGGAGATGCTAATGCTTCGATGGAAAATAGGGTTAACGTTAATTCTGGTCACAATTCAAACATTGACAATCCTAAGTGTCTGTGCCCAAGAACCAGAGGAAATTGATCTGACTCAACCACTGACACTTGAACAGTGTATTCAGTTGGGTTTGGAAAATGCAACATCTATGCGAAATGCACGGTTGAGTCTTGCGATACAGGAGTTACGTGTTAAAAATGCGCGTGCAGGTTATTTTCCGAGTATTTCTTCATCTGGACAATACCGTTTTAATGACCAACTTGACTTCGGTTTTGAACAACAGAATTACGATTTAGGATTGACAGGACAATATACTATTTGGGATAATGGACAACGTGAGGTTGGTTTTGCTCAAGCGAAGGAAGGATTGATAGCAACAACTAACAGAAATGAAGGCATAAAACAGAATTTAATACTACAGATAACGCAAGCATATTATGATGTTCTTCAAGATACTGAACTCGTTAAGGTTAGTGAAGATGTGTTAGCGCGATCAATAGATGACACTAATCAGACCATTGCTTTAAAAGAAGCAGGTGTGCTTATTCCTGCAGATGTAGCAACTGCAAGAGTTCGTCAGGCGAATAACGAATTATCGTTACTAAATAACCGAAACGCACTACAAATTTCACAGGCTACTTTGCCACGTTTTATGGGATTAGATCCGGGGTTATTAATAACTGTTGCTGTAGACGAATCCTTCCAACAGTATCTGGAACGTGGTACAATTGAAAAAATAGAAATTACTGTTGAGGAAGCGATCCAAACGGCTTTTGATAACCGACCAGAATTTAAGGAAACTGAAGCACAAGTAAAGCAACAAGAATGGAGTTTAACGCTTTCGAAATTGCAACGTTGGCCCCGATTGAGTGCAAATGCAAACTATAATGTATTCCTTGATGATTACTTGCGCGACCGTCAAAATTTCTCTGATTATCGTAGTTGGAGTGTAGGTGCATCACTTAATTTTACCTTATTTGATGCGGGTGTTTTGGGTAATCGTATCAAGGAACGTAATATGCAGTTGGAACAGGCGCGTGAGAATGCCAGCGACTTGGAGAGAAATGTTGCTCTTGGAGTCCGTCAAAGTTATCTAAATTTGAAACGTAGTGAAACAGCAGTCGAAATCTCTAATACACAGGTAGTGAACGCACAACTGAGTTTAGATGTCATTCAAGGTCGCTATAAGGTCGGTAAAGCGATTCTGCTTGAAGTTCTTGATGCACAAACAAGTTATGCCCAAGCCTTAACAAACCAAGTTAATGCTTTTTATGATTACAAAATCGCGCGTGCGCGGTTATTGGATGCTATGGGAGTCCTACAGTAACCATGAAGATAGGTAAAAAGTGGTTTATTATCAGTTCTGTCGCTATAGTTGTCGTCGTGGTAGGGTTGATAGGGGCAACACAAATCAACTTTGGGGCGAAGAAGAATGATGAAGAGGATAAGCGAGAGGTTGTTCGGCGTGGTCAATTTCTTGTAAAAGTTCGAGAATCAGGTACACTACGTTCACTGATTGAAGTAGACGTTAGATCAAATGTTGAAGGTGAAATAGTAGAGATCTTCGTTAAGGAAGCAGACCCTGTTCAAGAAGGGGACCCGCTCCTCAAAATTGATGACGAACAGATTAGAGAAGACATGAAGCAGGCAGAGGCTAATCGGGATGCGCGAAAAGCCGAATATGACCAAGCCGAACTACGTATTCAAATTGCTGAAAAACGTGAAACAAGTGATCTACTTCAGGCGAAAAATGCAGTTGCTAAATCTGAAGCGTATCTTACCTCATTTGCTGCAAATAGACAACAACGTATTACTGAGGCTGAAACACTGGTGGCAACAACACAAAACTTGTTAAACCGTGATAACATCTCACTCAAAAAAGAAGAAATCGCATTAACACAGGCTAAACTAACACTTGACCGAAATAAGGTAAACGTACAATCAGCTAAAATCACACTTGAGACAACTGAATCCGAACATGAACGGAACAAAGAACTATTTGATAAGGAATTGATTTCACAGCAGGCATTAGAGGAATCCCAAAGACAACTCGTATTAAATAGGTCGCAATACGAGACGGCACAAAAACAGGTTGAATCCCAACAAGAAACGATTAAATCCCAAGACGAGACGATTAATGCAATGAAGGAAGCGATACAAAGCAGACAAGCGACCCTTGCATTAAATAAAAAGAATGTTCAAACGGTAATAGAATCACAAAATGCACAGGAAAAGCAGCTGTTAGCGGATTTAGAAAACGCGCGTGCCCGATTAAAACAGACTGAAGAAACTACCGAAGAAGAGAAGGCTCTGACAAAACATTCGAAAGTAAGTGCCCAAGCAAACCTATATCAAGCTGAAAGTCGTTTAAAATCGCAACAGGAAAGGTTTGAATGGACAACAGTGACTGCACCAATGTCGGGTACCATCACCCGCATCTCTGTAGAAGAAGGTGAGATTATCACCTCTGGACGTTCCGCATTTTCTCGTGGTGAGGCAATAATGCGTATAGCAGATCTATCGCAAATGATTGTCAGAACGCAAATTAATCAGGTTGAAATCGGTAGGATAGATGAAGGACAACGTGTAGAAATCCGTGTTGATAGTTTCCGTCAAAAAGTGTTCAATGGTAGAGTGAGTAAAATTTCTCCAAGTTCTACACCCAGAGGTCAAGGTGGTAGTTCTGTAATAACCTTTGAGGTTGAAATAGAGGTAGATATACCGGATGATGAATTTCAACTGTTACCTGGAATGTCTGCAGATGTAGATATTATTGTCTTTGAAAAACCAGATATTCTTCAGATTCCGATTGCAGCAGTGTTAAGTCCGGAGGTGTTTACTGTCAAAGCCACGTTAAATCCGGATGCACTCGGTCAGTTCCAGCAAGGACAGAAGCTAAAAGTGCAAAATCTTATTGGGAAACAGTTTGACGGTCAGGTATCTAAAATATCCCCTACGGAAACCCGCAGAAACCTTGAGATTTTGTTTGACGAAACACCGAAAAGTATGCGTCCTGGTCCAACAGAAATTGCAATCGTAATTTCAGAAAACAATCGATTGACAGGTATTGAGGCAGAGATTCGGAGTGAACGTCAGCATTTTGTCAAATTAGACACTGGGGAACCACCCAAAAAGAACGGTGAAAAGGGTGTTAAAACGCTTATAAAAGTTGGTAGACGTAACAACACTCATTTTGAGATAGTCAGCGGACTTAAGGAAGGTGACCGAGTTTTTGTTCCTTCAATGATGGAATTGACCAAAGGCGAAGAAATCAAGGATAAATAAAATTCATCGTGGTTAGGTTCAATAGAAATGAAACCTATTCCCGGTAACTGAGTTGAACACTTGAAATCTGTGTTGAATTAATAGGAATAAATAATTATGTTAATAGATGTAAAAGATATAACAAAAATCTACGAGATGGGTGATGTGCAAGTTCATGCTTTACGCGGTGTGAGTTTCACTGTTGAGTCGGGAGAGTTCATTGCAATTATGGGTCCCTCCGGTTCCGGTAAATCAACGATGATGGATATTTTAGGTTGCCTTGCGACTCCAACAGATGGTGAGTACTATCTTGAAGGTGAAGAGGTAGGTCAACTTTCGGATAACCGGTTAGCGGACATCCGAAATAAGAAGATCGGTTTTGTGTTTCAATCCTTTAACCTTCTACCGCGAACAAGTGCTTTGCACAATGTTGAACTTCCGCTTATCTATTCTGGTTTAGGGAGAAAGGAACGTAAACGTAGAGCCTTTGAATCGCTGGAAGCGGTTGGATTAGCTGACCGTGTTGACCACAAATCTACGGAATTGTCTGGTGGACAAGTGCAACGTGTTGCGATTGCGCGCGCACTTGTGAATAAACCGTCACTCCTTTTCGCTGATGAACCTACCGGTAACTTAGATACACGTTCCGGAGCCGAAATTTTGGCTATTTTTGACCGACTTAATGAGGAAGGTAATACGATAATCATGGTTACGCATGAACCGGAAGTAGCGGAACATGCACGACGTGTTCTACACATTCGAGATGGTCTCATTGAGCGTGATGAAAGGCGAGAATAGCAATACTATCAGAGAAGTCAGAATTACCACCCCTGCACGACTTCATTTGTCTCTGATAGACCTTAATGGACAACTCGGACGTATTGATGGCGGGTTTGGCTTAGCGATTACTGAACCTAACTTTCAAATCGTAGCACAACCGTCAACAGAAATACACGTTGAGTCGGATGCATATCATGAACGGACGTGTACAATCGTTGCCCGACTTCAATCTGCTTATAAGTTTCCAGGAATTAAACTTAGATTTATCTCAGAAATCCCTACCCATAGCGGGTTCGGTTCTGGAACGCAGCTATCACTTGGAATCGCCTCTGCGGTAAACGTACTATACGATCTGAAGTTAAGCATTTTGGAACTTGCTAATACTGTGGGACGCGGTGGCACATCAGGTATCGGTGTTGCAGCGTTTGACACAGGTGGATTTATTGTAGACGGTGGACATCAATATCCCGAACAGAAATCCTCCTTTCTTCCCTCCTCTGCAGCTGACGATATAGCACCGCCCCCGATTTTATTCCAACACGCTTTTCCAAATTGGCAACTCCTAATTGCAATGCCAAATTGCAAGCGTATCTATGGGGATCAGGAACTGAATCTCTTTCGGACGCTGTGTCCTCAACCACCAACTATTGCTCCGAAGTTGTCACACATCCTACTGTTACAAATGTTACCAGCACTCCTTGAAAAGAATATGTTCAGTTTTGGTGATGCATTAAATCAATTACAAACTATAGGGTGGAAAAAAGTGGAAATTGATGCCCAAGGTGCTGAACTAAAGCAAACTCTTGAATTTATGCAAAACAACGGTGCATTAGGTGCAGGTGTAAGTAGTTGGGGGCCAGCGATATGTGCAGTAAGTGAGGATATTACGGAGTTGAAGCGGAAAACAGAAATGTTCCTATCGACTTTATCAAATGGTGGCACGTGCTTTATTACATCCGCGAACAATACAGGAACTGAGATAAAAAAATACAATTAGTAGTCGTGGACTTGAGGATTCTTTGATTTTCTTATTTCTGTTTCAAGTTATAAAAAACATCACCATCTCTGCGATATTTATTAATCCATCTATTCCAATGTGCAGAATCTATTTTTAGGGTCATTCTGTATTCTATATTTTCATTATTTACTAAAACTTGAGTTCCATGTGCGCGAGAGGCTTTTAGCTTTTCCATTTCTAACATCATTTCTGCGTGCGTTAGAACAAATGTGGTCGCCTTATCATCGGAGATTGACTGGATAATGTAGTCGCAATCCTGCCACGGTCTAATTTGAAGCATGTGCACAGAATTAGCCTGATTGTACCCAGAGCTTTTATACTCATAGTACCTGCCGTTCTTTTTAAAATCCCCTCTATTTTCATCTTTACTAACTCTTTCACAATCATGCTTTTTTATGAAATAATTTTCCCACAAAGGACTTCTTGATTGTGTGGACAGAATACTGCTGATTTTGTAAAAGTCTTGTTCAGAGATTTCTGCTCTAAGAGTTAAATCAATTAATTCATCTTTAATACTTTCGGTACTTTCCCTTAATTTCCTACTTTTATCTATGTTATCTAAGATTTCACGTATTTTTTTCTTTAGTTCTATCTGGTTCATAAAATTTTATGGGAAAGAAATAGGTGGTTTTTCTTGACGCATTTGATCTAAAGGAGATCAAATAAGGTTCTCTGGTTTTCTTTAGTTCTATTTGGTTCATGGCATTTAATATATTGCTCCAAAAATTCGTATTTTGTTAGCCAATATACCCCACCGTTTGCACAAGAATTACCATTCCAATCGACAGCTTTGACTTTTGATATTAAGTCTTCTACTGGAATTTTTGACTTAAGGAAGTATCCTCTATTATTTGGTGTCGGATTTTTTGTAATTCTTGTTGGAGAAGCACCAAAAACAAATATGTCAAAGTCATATTTATTGGAGAATTTAAAATCATTAGCTTCCGTGTAGGCATTAGGATTAACTCTTAAATCTTTTCCTTCTGATTTGTCAAAAATGAAGAAACTTGCAGGGACGTGATAATCCTTTCCTTCTAATATAAAACAATCCCTTCCTAATTCTGTGATGGAAACTATTCTCCAATTATATGGTAATATTTTTTGGCGTGTATGTTTTCTATAAACATCTGGTAAAACAAAAGCAATTGTTTGGACATTACTAAATGAGATGGCATGAGTTATGAATTCAGAAGATAGTTTTTGATACTGACCAAACGGCGGATTACCTACAACTAATACTCGCTCGTACTCTTCACTAATATTGTATTTAAACCAGTCCTCTTTTATGATCTCATCATGTTGCGGTTCAATATCAATTCCTATTTTGGTGTTATGTTCTATATTCTTATAGAAAGCACCATCTCCCGCTGAAGGTTCTATAACACAATCATATTTGTAAGGTAATTTATTTATTTCATCTAAACACCTTTTGACTATTTCTTGTTTCGTGTAGAATTTATCAAGGATTCTATTAATGTCTTTGTGTTTTTTTCTCCAAATGTGAGTCATTCTTGCATCTCCTTCAGACATACATCTTTTATATTATCATATTCAATAAGGAGAGTCAAACATATAATCGCATACCAAAATCGGAATACATAATAAACCAAAACTACTAATTGCATAAAAAATGGCTAAAGCACTATTGCTTCAGCCAACATTCTCAATTTCAATCCTAATACTTGCTTAAACTAACAAAATTCAGAAATCAACAAAATCTGTTTATTATCCTTTTCCTTGTGTATAGTAAGGGTTAGTACCAGATGCATGGTCAGTTGTGTCAATAACCTGCTTTATTTCTGGGAACACTTCTTGAATCATTGCTTCAATACCGTGTTTGAGCGTTACGTTTGCCATGCCGCACCCCTGACACCCACCACCCATGTGGATATAGATGGCATCATCTTCAACGTTTAGAAGTTCAATTTGCCCACCGTGTGCTGCGACAGCAGGGTTAATCCTCTCGTCAATGAGTTCCTGAATCTTTTGTGCTTTCGGATTGTCCCATGTTGGTGTATTTGGGTTGTCAATCTTGAATCCACTTGAATTGAGGTCTTCAACGTAATCAATCACTGCTCCTTTAAGGTCATCAGCACTTTTGGAATCTACCAGTACCTTAAAAGTTCCCAAGTCAAGGACGATGTCACCTTCTTCAGCTTCTGTAGCTAAACCGAGGCTATATTGGAAAGCAGAAGCACTACGTCCTTCAATACTAATCCGCAGTCCTTCCACTTCCACATCTTCAGCGTCAATAACAGTCTGAATTTTTTCTTGCGCAGTTTCCGTCACCTCTATTAAAGAGGTTTCAGACCCAGCGATTTTTTTGAATAAATTCTTCATAAGTGCCTTTAGTGATTCATATCATGCGGCTGTTTGATCAGCCGTATATTCTGTACGAAATTCACCCATTTCGTTGTAAAGGTTGCTTAACTGAGAAATTGCATAGATTTCTAATTGTCGGATACGTTCACGGGTAACGTCAAGGGCATCTCCGATTTCACGGAGTGTTTTGCGTTCACCATCTTCAAGACCAAAACGCATTTTTAGAACTTGTTGTTCACGTTCTGAAAGTTTGCTGAGAAATTGTTCAACCAAATCGTGTGTGATCAACTGTTCAATTGCCCCGTCTTGAGAAGCGGTAGCTGGATCTTCAATTAAATCACCCAATGTTGCCGCTGAACGGGATGATCGTTCATCTCCCAACGGCAAATCCATTGAAATGGTATCTGCATTAAACGTTAGTATTTCCTCGACCTGTTGTACAGTTAGGTCAAGTGCTTCAGCGATTTCAGCACGTGTGGGTTCACGTTGAAGTTCTTGACAAAGCGCAGCATACGTTGCGTCGAACTTATTCATTTTCGCAACGATATAAGCGGGTAGTCTAATAGATCGTGCGAAGTTATCAAGTGTTCGCATAATCGACTGTTTAATCCACCAGATTGCGTAAGTACTAAACTTAAAGCCTTTTCGATAATCAAACTTACCTGCTGCTTTAATTAACCCGATATTTCCTTCCTGAATCAAATCTTCGAGCGGTACTTTGTTCCCTTGATACTTGACTGCGATAGAAATGACAAGTCGCAAATTAGCCTGAACAAGTTCGTCACGTGCCGATGTATCACCAGCCTCAATCCGTTTTGCTAATTCTACTTCTTCCTCACGAGATAATAAACGATGTCCTGCAACACTCCTTAACCAACTTGTTAAAGCACTTCTATCACTACCTTTGTAGTCATTCGCATATTCCGTTTCTTCTGAGGGATACACATCATCTATAAATGTATCAACACTATTAATATTTTCTGTTTCACCGAAATACTCGGTTTCCATTCGTCTCCTCTCCTTGTATAAAATTGCTAAAAAATCTGCCAGAGATTAATAATACAATATACTATAACGTTTTGTCAAGCAAAATGTTTAAAAAAAATGAAATATTTATATAAATACTTGAAAAAACCTTCTAAAATGCGGTTTTCACAACAATTTTCCAATATTCCGAACATACACACCACATTTCAGTCTAATAGACAAAATAGGGTATGAGATATAAATCACAGTTAGAATTAGAAATTCACAAACATATATTATTACGTAATGTTTTAGTAAATAGATACATTTCGTAGCAATGTCCGATAATCTGTTAGTAAATGGGGAAGCCTTTTAGTCTGATTTTAAACTTTTTTACATGATTTATCGTCTTAAACGACAAGTTTGTGGAAAACTGATAAAATTTGACCTTCAACGTCGTTGGTTGAATAATGATGATTAATTACCCAAATGGGTATTCATTCCCGCATGATATTACTTTTCTTTGTGCAAACCACATCCGTGGCGATAAGATTATTTACATTGGTTAAACTAACATTAAACAGAAGGTGTTTTGAGTGGTTGAATTTAAACCAAATAGGTAATGCTGCGTCATAAAGCACTGATTATCTGAAAATCAATAAGGAACAAATATACTATGTACGGTGTGCCAGCCAAAAAATCCCTCGTTGAAGTAATACGAGAAGCAAACTTGCTAACAGATCAGGAATATCATCAAATCCATGAAAAAATCCTTGAAGGTTGGGTAAATAAACCTATTGAACTTGATGGGGATCCTGACTCGGATTCACAGGGTTATCGGGAAATACTGGATGAAATTGAAAAGGCGGGTGAGACTGAGGAATCGATTATATCCGCATACGTATCGGAACAAGTCCTTGAACTTGCCAAAAAAGGACGTGAATCGGGAACACCGATAATTCAATTGTTAGATATTAATCCCGAGAAGGAAGCTCTTGAAAAAGTACCTCCCAGTTTCGCGAATCGAAATAAGATTGTCCCGGTGCGGCTTGAAGGGAATGTTCTTACAGTAGCAGTAGCAGATGTACAAGATGTTATGTTGATAGACGAAATTCAATTTGTCACTGAGTGTGAGATCAATCTCCTACTTGCTGACGAAGATGAGATTTCAGATGCTATTGTTCGATGTTATGGTAAAGATGCTGCGTCTCTTCTCAGTGCAGGTATCAAGGGTCCGGTCGGTGCAGCTGCAACAATTGAACGTGAAAGAATTGAAGACTTCGGTATAGACGAAAAGGATCTTAGCGAAGATCCGACTGTTGTCAATGCAGTTGACCAAATGATTATTGATGCTGTCCGTGCGGGTGCGAGTGATATTCACATTGAACCTTATCCAGAAGAGTTAAAAATCCGATTTCGAGTTGACGGTGTTTTAGAAGACCAAGAACAACCTCCTGCGTATCTTCAGTCAGCGATTACCTCGCGTATCAAAATTATGGCAGGGATGGACGTAGCAGAACGTCGGCGTCCACAGGACGGCAAAATCAACAAAGAAATTGCGAGTTTACGAGGTGGACGTCAGATTGATTTACGTGTATCTACTGTACCTACTGTTGCTACACAGCATAGTGAAAGTGTTGTGTTACGTATTCTTGATCGTCAATCGATTGAATTCGGATTAACAGAACTCGGTCTTACTGATGATAACTTTGAACTCTTCGAACGGATGATTCACAGACCACACGGTATAATCCTCGCAACAGGACCCACAGGTAGTGGTAAAACTACAACACTTTATGCTTGTTTAAAAGAGATCAACACACCGGAAGTCAAAATTATTACACTTGAAGACCCTGTTGAATATGAATTGGAAGGGATAAACCAGATTCAAGTTAATCCAGATATTCAGTTTTCATTTGCCGATGGTTTACGACATATTCTACGTCAAGATCCAGATAAGGTATTGGTTGGTGAGATTCGTGACTATGAGACAGCAGAAATGGCAATTCATACATCACTTACTGGTCACCTTGTGTTTAGTACATTACATACAAATGATGCTCCTGGTGCTATCACGCGTCTTATTGATATGAATGTGGAACCGTATCTGGTTTCGTCTACAGTTGAAGGTATAATTGCACAACGTTTAGCACGTCGTGTTTGCAAAACTTGTTGTGAGATGTATCAACCGACTGAAAAGGATCTTGCTGGACTCTTTAGTAACAATGGTGTTAATGTGTCAACTGATCTGGAAATTCCTCGGGCAAAAGTAGGTGGTTGTAAAGAATGCCGTGGTAGAGGTTATAGAGGTAGAATCGGTATCTTTGAAGTGATTTTTATGAATGAAGAATTGCGAGATCTGACACTTCAGCATGTATCTACCAGCGAACTGCGTCGACTTGCCGTGAAATTAGGTATGAGAAGTTTACGCGAAGATGGTTGGCAAAAGGTCACTAAAGGTATGACAACTATTGACGAAATCCTACGACTTACGCAAGAAGATGTTTTCGATTTTAATGAAGATAATCAAGATACTTCTGAGCAGAGTGCGGTTAATTAGATAACCACGGGCAGACTTGTTGTGTAGGTGTGTCCAACATAATGTATAATGAATACAGAACATTTTCTATAGAGAAAAACCATGCCAAGATATCAATATGAAGCTATCACTCACAGTGGTGCAACAGTCAATAACACTTTAGAAGCAGACTCAACAGCTGAGTTGAAAGCCCAATTGCGGCAGATGGGGTACTGGCCTACACAGATTGTGGAGGAAGGTGAAGCCCTTGAATCTAAAGCAAAACGATTATTTAGTATTGGGTCGAAAAAAATAAAAGCGTCTGAAGTTGAGTTTTTTACATATCAGTTAGCAGCCTTATTGAATGCTCACGTGGCACTACCCCGTGCTTTAGAGGTGACATTAGAACAGATTACCAACCCGGAATTAAACCGTATTGTATCCCAAGTCAAATATGATGTTGAACACGGAGCAACATTTAACGATGCATTAAACCAACATCCCAAAATCTTTACCGACTTATACGTTAACATGGTAAAGGCTGGTGAAACTGGTGGTGTATTAGGGGAAGTTTTGGAACGACTTGCAGAATTTGCTGAAAGGCAACGGCTACTCAAAAACCAAGTTGTTTCTGCCTTGTTCTATCCTGCTATTCTTGCCTCTTTGATGATCCTGTCCGTTACAATTTTGATGATTTTCGTTATTCCGAAGTTTACAACTATGTTTGAAGACCTTGGTGGAAAATTGCCGATGCCAACACAAGTCCTCATTGGTATTTCGGATGTTCTTGCGGGATATTGGTGGATAGGGATATTAGTGGCTGCACCTGTTGGTGTTCTGCTGCGCAATTATTTACAGACAGATAGTGGAAAGACACAGTTTGACAGGTTTAAGATCAAATTGCCACTAATTGGAACTATATTTAGCACCTTTGCCATCGTCAGATTCACCCGTACAATGGCTACACTTTTGGAAAATGGGGTGCGTATGCTACCTGCTTTGCAAGTCGTTAAGGATACTATTGGAAACAAGGTATTCAGCAATATTATCTCTGATGCAGAAAGAGAGGTAGAACAAGGTTCTACGCTTTCTCGAGAACTTGACCAGAGCCAAGACTTTCCGACACTTGTGACACATATGATCGCTGTTGGTGAGGAATCCGGTGAACCTGTCACGATGTTAAAAAAGTTATCTGACTACTACGACATGGAAATCAAGAAAAGTCTTGAACGAGTAACTGGTTCAATTGGTCCTTTAGTCATTTTAATAATGGGTTTACTTATTGGTTTTATTGCTGTAGCAATGATTTTGCCAATTTTCGAAGCAAACAAATTGATAGGCAATTGATGGAGATTTTCAGTTTTTCAAGGTTTATTGTCTAAACTATCAGAAAAAATATATGTCTAAATAAAGACAAGTACTGTTATAGGAACATAGAATTAGAACAAGTGTTCTGCAAAACGAAAAGGAGTTAAATTAAATGTTCAAACAGTTTAGAACAGACGAATCAGGTTTAACATTAATTGAATTGACAATAGTTATCGCAATCTTAGGTATATTGGCAGCATTCATCGCGCCACGTGTGATAACAGCTATTGATGACGCACGGGTTGGTAAAGCTGAAACGGAAATAGCGAATCTTGGCGTTGCCTTATCTCAGTATTCTATTGATGTAGGTACATATCCATCTACTGAAGAGGGATTAAACGCATTGTGGCGGGCACCAAGCCAAGCAACTCTCAACTGGGATGGTCCATATACTAAAAGTCCAGTAACCGCTGATCCGTGGGGAAATCCTTATATTTACCGGTATCCTGGAACTCATTATGGATATGATTATGACCTAATGTCGTATGGTAAAGATGGCAAGTTGGGCGGTGAGAAGCTTGATGCGGACATCCACAACTGGATTGATGAAGAAGCAACACTACAAGCGAAATAAAATTATTATGATTGGTAGTTTAAGACCCCTCATACGACGCACTTCCTCTAATAATGAGGAAGGTTTCAGTCTCATGGAAATTATGGTGGTTCTGGCAATTATTGCCGTTTTATCCTCCATATCAATGCCAGCAATGCGGGGTTTTGCTGCATCCCGACGGTTAAACACCTCTGCGCGGGCGATTGTTGATACACTCTCCTTCGCCCGCGACATGGCAATAACAGAACAGACTACACATCTCGTTATTTTTGATGTGGACAACAATAGATATTGGTTGGCTTCCAGCGAAACTTTTGATGCTCAGAATCCATCCGCTTCTGTAGGACAAGCCTCAAATACCGCTGCTGCTTCTACTACAGCTGCTGCAAACGGACAGCAAGTCACAATTTCCAGAACCGGTGGGGTCATGGGTATACCGCATCCGCTCAACCAAGGTATTTCAATAGCATCTATAGTTACCTCACATAATGGAATAACTCAACAAATAATATCAGGGGTGGATTACGTCTATTTTTCCCCGACAGCGGCATCAGAAGATACTATAGTCTACCTGACAAATGCTAATGATAAAGTAGTCGCAATCTCAGTTGAAGGGGCAACCGGACGATCACGAGTTGAACAGATGTCACCAGAACAGATTCAAACTTTAGGTTTAGAGGATGTAAATAATGGCAAGTAAATTATTTTGCGCTCGTGAAGAGGGGTTCACGCTTGCTGAAATTCTTGTAACCATAGCAATTATGGCTGCAATATTACCTGCTTTATTAAAGGTGTTTAGTGATACCAATGCCACCATTGGTCAAACTGATCATAAAATTACGGCACTATACCTGCTGAAATCCAAAATGGCAGAACTTGAAGCCATCGGATACCCAGAAGTCGGATCAGATAGCGATGTTTTTGGGGGTAGTTCCATTTTTGAGTGGCAATCCGTGGTTACGGATGTCGAATCAGATGAAATACTTGGACTTCGGAAAATTGAGTTAACTGTCTCATGGGAGCATATAGGAAAGATACAATCGATTTCGATGTTTACCTATATGGCAAGTCGAGAAATCCAACAACAGCAAAATTGATATAGATCGGATGTTGTTTACAGAATAAGCATTGATTGCTTGAACGGAGAATACTTCTTGAAAGGTATGCTATATTTAAAAATGGTATAAGAAAATAGTATTAACGTCAAGAACAATATCTCTGATATGGAACACAGAATAATGAGAAAACTAATAAAAAAGTGTGAAAGCGGAATAACACTCGTAGAAATGCTAACTGCTGTTAGTGTCGTGATTATTCTTGGAGGTTCCTCTTACGCTGTTTTCAACACTGCTATAAAATCATATCATCTAACGCAATCAAAATTAATTCAGACCCAACGTACACGTGTAGCATTAAATAAGATAAACACGGATCTAAGTCAAATACAGGCAGATACATCTGACGAATTGCTGACCATTTTTTCCGAAGATATTCCCACAGAATCGGGTGAGATGGATATAGTCAGTTTTGTAACATTGGTAAAGACAGATCCAGACCCCTTTCTGATAGATATAGGTGCAGTGGACACTTTAACAGCCCAGCCGTTCAGTGATGTCCGTCGTGTTGCTTACTATATCGGTCAACAGACACCTATAGAAGAAAGACAAGTTGGTAATATTCCGCCACCATATACTGGAACGCAACAACCGGGACAGGTTCCGACAGGTCAAGAAGTTCCTCTTTCACTTTATCGAATCGTAACGACAGCACTGGATCCAGAGTTTGTAGTTGCGGCATTTATGAATTCTGAGGCTGTACCACCAGTAGATGAAAATGGAACACCAATTGATTTCAAAGTAGATCCAATAATTGATGGAATTGTAAACTTTGATGTTAAGTATTTTGATGGAGAATCACAATATGAAACTTGGACTCAGACAGATGCTGTCCCAATTGCTATTTCGATTTTGATAAGTGTTATAGATGAAGAAAAACGTCAATCCACCACTGCACAAACATTCGCTCAACCCGAAGGTGGTATTCCGCCTGATGCATTAACACAATCCACGATGATATATCTACCGCCAAGTGCAAATTCTGAATCAAGTGCACAAGCAGCAGTGGAATAATCTGTATATTAGTAGGTAACTATGGGCAAATCAACCACCAATCCCCAGAATCAATATTATACATCAGGACCATTCTGTTTACATGATTCGTCTGGGATTTCACTTATATCTACGCTATGGATTCTAACCATACTTTCTGTTTTAGCTATGGGGATGCTCTATTCTTATGACCTTGAAAGTAAAGCACAGCGGAACTTTTTAGATAGAACGAAATACCATTACGCTGCAAAATCGGGATTCGAGGTGGGTGTTGCAATGTTAAGTATGGATGAAACTAACTTTGACTCACTCGGTGAAGTATGGGCACAACCTATTGAGCAACAGATTGAAGACGGTATACAAATCGGAGGATTCATCCCATTTCAGGTCACCATAACAGATGAAGCCTCAAGGGTCAACATCAATGAGGCAGAAGTAGATCTTATTCGAAATTTACTCTCTTATTTGGGGGTACAGGCAGAATTTAATGAAACTGGAGATCTGGCTTCACGTATTGTTGAAGGTCGTCCATATCGAACTGTCCGAGATGTAGCAAGGGTTGAAGGAATGACGAAAGAGATCCTCTACGGATTACAACAACAAGCTGCGGTGGAAGAAGCAACAAGTGGAACTGAAGAACCATTGCCCCCAACTATTTCATTGACAGGTGTCGGAGGACTTGTAAACACAGCAACTGTCTATTCTATTGATGCAAATACCGACGCGAATGGGGAACAACGAGTTAATATCAATTCCGCGAATGCACAGCAGCTAAGCCAGATAAGTTCTAATAATAATCAAACCATTTTTTCACAAGGAGAGGCGAATGCAATTATCCAACAGCGAAACTATGACAATATCTCTGATCTGTTAGATGCTTCAGCTGTATCAGATAATGTATTCAATAACATCAGTAGCGAAATAACAGTTGAAGAAAGTAGCAGTGGTGGTAATGACGGTGGAGGTGGCGGTAATTTCGGAGGTAATGGTAGAAATGGTGGAGGAGATGGCTTCGTTTTTGAAGAGATAGAATTTGATGAAGGCAACTCATTAATAAATATAAATACCGCTGACTCAGAAGAACTTACAGGACTTCAAGGGATTGATAACGGGATTGCCCAACGGATTATATCACACCGCAACTCACAAGGCTTTTTCCAAAACATAGATCAATTAAAACAGGTGAGAATACTATCAGTTCAAGACCTCGCGGGAATCGCAGATAAAATTACTGCAAGAGATGGAGAAACTGTAAACGGTTTAATCAACATAAATACAGCGTCTGTTGAGTTATTACAACTGTTACCTGGGATGGATCAGACAAAAGCGCAAGCAATCGTCGCGCGACGAGAAGAAGAAAACCCGGATACCCAAAACCAATCTGAACCTCCAATACGGGGAAATCCATTCTCAGATATAGGACAACTGTTAGAAATTGAAGAAATAGATAATAATACATTCAGAGAGATAGTAGATTGGGTTACATACCGTTCACATGGGTATCGTATTGTATCATCTGGAATTGATCATAATGGAAAGACGATTGCAACTTGTCTCGGTATCTTAGTACGAAATGGCAATTCATTGACAATACCATATTGGCGGCAAGACTAACAGACAATATACATTAAAGGTATTATAGGATAAAGGATATACAAAATGGCAAAAGATCAAGTTGTAGCGATTGATATTGGTACATCAACCGTAAAAATACTCTATATTGAAAAAATCGGTGATGTTCTGCATTTGATTAACGCAGACATAATGTCTAATCCACATCCAGAATCTCCTGAACAAACATCTGATACGATCAAACAGTTGTGGAATCGTATCGGAATAAAGCAGAACATATTCAACAAACATAGGATGGAAGTGGGTGTGGCGATTCCTCGCGGATCTGTTGTCACGAAACGTTTGCCAAATATACCTCCGTCAACAACAGATGCCCAGTTACCAGCGGTAGTGGAAATGGCTGCAGAAACTGAACTTCCGTTTCAACCTGAAGAGTCCATCTTTACATTCCACGATGTACAACGGTCTACAGATGTTCTCTCAGTTGAACTTGTTTCGACTCGACGCGAAACCGTTACTCGTTATACAGAGGCATTGAATACAATTGGAACCACGCCATCTGGTGTTATTCCCTCTATGTTAGCCATAGAGACAGTAGCACGTGGTCAGTTATCTGACTCCTCAGGACGTACAATAATCGTTGATATTGGAGCAGGTATTACAGATTTTTGTTTAATGCACGGGAATAAGTTGCAATTTTCACGTGCCTTCCATGTGAGCGGTGACCAATTGACGCGCACATTAATGATGGAAATGGATGTTGATGCAGAAACTGCAGAACAAGAAAAACAACATACTCCTGCGGATCAACCCCCTACCCGAACTTGGACAAGACGATTCATTGTGGAATTAGAACGTTCCATTGCTGCTGCAGAACGCGAAATTAACAATGAAGACCCTGAAGAAATTGAAGAAATATGGTTATGTGGTGGGGGGGCACGTGTCCCAGAATTAGCAGAAGCATGCCAAGAACAACTTCAAATTCCTACGAGATTGTGGAATCCAGTCTATGCCAGTGCTATAGATACGAGTAATGTCCCATCTGGAACACTTGAATCATACGGGGACACACTTGCAGTGCCTTTGGGAGTTGGCATACATCTGTTAGATGCTGAACAACCTGTTTCACTTTTACCGACAGAAGTTGGTGTCAAACGGGCAGAATCCAGTCGTAAGCATCAGCAGCTCATCGCTGCAGGAATTGCTGGTTTCTTGTTGTTAGTAATTGCACTATGCGGTATTACATATTCCAGATCACAACAATCTAAACTGGATTTGTTAGATCAACAGATTGCGACATTCGCTCGACTACAAACTGATGCTAACAAGCAACTTGCACTTGAACTGATTTTGGCAGATAAATTAAGCCATCAAATTTCACCATTGGACGTATTACATGCATTTAGCACACTTTTCAAAGATAGAACAAAGGTTGCATGGAAAACATTTGAAGTCCACAATTTAGATGATCTTGCAAAAACACGCATCTCATGTAGCCTACAAGCAAATTCGATTGATGAAATTAACTCTATGCATGGCGTTTTAAATCGAGCTAAACTTTTTAGCAACATTGAGTTGGGTGAAATCACAACGACAGGTGATGAAAGAAGACCGACATTTGAAGTAAAACTAACGTGTCGATTAACCAATGAAGCAATTCAAATGTTTGCACAAAAACGCCATCCAAAACCTGTTATAGAAATTGTTGAATTGGAACTTGAAGATGTCAATGTTTCACCTCCAGCAGAAAACAGTGAATCCTCAGAAAAACCTGAGGAAAATCGTAACGAAGAAAATGAAGAAAACGAAGAATAGAAACTGTATTGTTTTTCTTCATTTATTGGCATATATAAATCCACAAGGATAGGTAAGGAAATAAAGTGAAATTAGATCTTCAGCTCACAAACCAATCCAAAATATTGCTTGGGATTCTGGTAGTTGCTTTGATAGCTGCTATCGCAACACAATGGGGACCAGGGCTTTACAGCTTGATCTCTAATCCAGATATGAAGGCAAAGCGTGAAACTTTACAAAATTCTAAAGATTTAGTAGCAGCTTCTCAAATATTGAAACCTGCTGAATCTGGTTTATATCATAAAACAGGACTCTCTGATGGAGAGGAACCTACGACTATTTTTGAGGGCAATTTCCCGGAAACTGTCGTCCGTGAAAAAATCCAGGCAATTGTCAAACAAGCTGGAATTCCACAAAATATTCAACTTAACGTAGAATCAGTTCCTGGAAAGAAATCTGAGAGAACCTCTCCGCAGGCACGCAGAAACCTTGTGATGTTTTCATATCTGAAATTATTAGAAAATGAAAAAGAAGCACTCAATGCTGAAATGCAAGCACAACTTGATGCTGAAATGCCAGAAATGCAAATTGATGAAGATGCAATAGATTTGTTAATGAACGCCTGGTTAGATGAAGGTGATGTGGATTTAGATAATCTGACTGAAGAAGAAATAGAACAGGAAGACATTGAATCGCAAGAATCAGAGGAACAGAAAAATCCTGATAAGAAAGAACAGGAAAAGTCTGATGAAAAAGAATATACGGAAACCGAAAAAGATAATAAATCAGAGAATCCTGATGAAGATAAATCGGATGATAATAAAAAAATCCCGGAAGTAAAAGATGGGCAGGAGGATAAGTCTACTGAACAGTCTGAAAACCAACAAGATTCAGATAAACTTGAAGGTAACACCGAGTGGGTTTTTTCTTCCTTTCCTGAAAGTCTTCCAATTCCAATTAGGATTGAACTGATTGAACTCATCATGGCAATGGTAGAACAGCACCTTGTCGGTGCTCAGACAACTCTCTTTGAAAACGAATTCTTTAGATCACAAACAGGTGGCACTTCAGGTATCTTTGGCATCGGTGCCAAAAGGTCAAAGATAGAAATAAGTTTTAATCCGAATAGTCAGATTTTAGCCAAATTCACGAACCTTATTGATACTTATGATGAAGACTTAAATAAGAAAGAACTCAGAAAAGATCTTCTTGAATACCTTGAACAGATTCAATTACAAATTGCTGAGCTTTCTCAGAAGTTAAAATTGGCACCTACGACTTATTCACCTGAAAGTTTTACTGTAAAAATGAAGTTTAAAGCCGAACTTGAAAAACTCGTTAATTTAAACCGAATAATCGAGACTACAACCAAATGGTTGATGGTCCGAGACCTGCAAATTTCCACTGATAATAAAGATAATAAGATCAATGTGGAAATTCTTCTGATTGCGAGGGTATATCAATAATGAAAATGTGCAGAAAACGTGTTGGTTCGATGTGGATACAAAATCTCAATATTTACTTGATTATTCTGGTATGCTTCGGCTTACTTGTAGGGATACAAGGGCAAGTGTCCGCGCAGCGAGGTCAGGGGACGATGGAAGTTGCCGAACGGGATGAAGCCACTGGCGAAGCCCTCACCTTTAATTTTAACTTCACCAGTGATGAACTCAAAACCTTGTTTGAAATGCTTTCACGAGAAACCAATCTCACCATTATCGCAAGTGAAAGTGACATCCAAGGTAAACGTTTCGCGCTTATCAACCTACAAAATGTTACACTGGATGAAGTGATAGAGCATGTCAAAACAGTTCTTGCACAGTATAACTTAACTTTTGTTAGGGTAAATAGCACGCTCATTGTAACAACTTTTGAAAAAGCAATTGTAATGAATGTGCCGGTAAAACGCATTGGACCTGATCCCGAACAGGTTGAGATGACAGATGAAATCCAGACATACATTATACAGTTAGAAAACGCATCTGCAGCTGACCAAGCAGGTGTGTTGAAGCCTCTATTGAACAGACAAGCAAACATATTTGCTGATTCGATGACAAACGCACTCGTTATAACAGATGTGTCATCTAATGTTCGTAGAATCGTCTCTATTTTACAATTTGCAGATGAAGGTGAACGTTCTCAATTAAAGATTGCTTTAGTACCACTAACTTACGCAGACGCTGAGTCTTTAGAAAATACACTTGAAAGTGTTTTTGAGAATAACGAAGAAGATGGCAAACAGCCACGAAGTCAACTTGATATGGACCCCGAGGAGATCAAACAGGCAATTGAAGAAGGTTTAGGTGTTCCATTGACTGTGGGTATGGTTGAGGTTGAGGCAGAAACCAATTCGAATACAATAATTATTAAATCCACCGAAGATAATTTAACCATACTTAAAGAGATTATCCTTCATCTTGATAAAGCCCCAACTTTATCGACCGAAATCCGCACTTACCATCTCGAATATGCAATAGCAGAGGATGTTGCTACAACACTGGAAGAGATCATCACTGGTGAAGATATTCAAGGGGGTGGTAGGAGAAGTTTTGATAGAGAAGATATATTGGAAATGATGACGTATCGGCGTAGAGAGGGTGACACAAGCGATCTTTTTCAAGGTATAGTCGGTTTGGTGAATATTTCCCGTGATGATAGGTTGAATATTGTTTTTGTCTCTTCTGACCCGCGCAATTTCACTATCATTGATAAGATTATTGAAACACTCGATCAAAAACAGACAGAAAATGAGTTCAAGATGTACTTACTTGAATTTGCAGATGCTGCAACGCTGAAACAAAACTTAGAAACACTGTTTGAAGGTGAGGATACAGGTGGTAGTAGTAGTCGGTATAGTTGGTGGGACAGGGATAGTAGATCCTCAAACCAAGATTCTGGCTTTGGGGTACAAGGTACTGTTAACATGGTTGAAGACGTTAGACTCAATGCACTTCTTATTTCTACATCCTCGCAGAATTTTCCGATGATAGATGAGTTAATTGAACAACTTGATGTCAACCTACCCGACCAAGAATGGGGTTCTCGGATCTTTTATCTGAAACATGCTGATGCAGAAAATGTGTCAAATCTGATTAACACACATTATCAGGGCAACCAAGACAATGTAGGTAATTATGATAGCTACTATTACTATCGCTACTATCTTCCTCAACGTCAAACAACAAACCAAGCCCAAGGTTCACTTGCAGGTAATGTTGCAGCCCAACCTTTAGCCAGCCATAACGCTCTTATCGTAACAACAGGGACAAGACGCAACTTTGAACTTATTGAAGACTTCATTAAACAAATTGATATACCTACACCCGAAGCACAGACAGAGGTCACTGCTACAATTCGGCTTGAATATGCCACGGCAGATGCTATTGCACAAGTGCTTGCACAAGTTTGGCAAGACCCGCAATCAGATGAGGAGGAGTTCGGATTTAGTAGGTTTTTCCGTTCAAGAGACACTGATGACGAACCAACAGACATTAATTCGCTTTACGGTAAAGTCACTGTTTATGCTGATCCAGATACGAATTCGCTTATTGTCACAACCCGTCGTCGTTATCTTGATCAGGTGAAAGCACTCATCAAACAACTTGATTTTGTCCGTGGACAGGTGCGAATTGATATTAAGATCCTTGAAGTTACACTTGATGAAACAACCAAGCTCGGTATAGAAATGGCTGCAAATGAAAGAAGACTTGCAGGATTAGAACTCAGTCCAGATAATCCTCTTATCGGTGATATGAATGCCGAACTCGGACTTGGACAAGAAATCTCAGGTTTTAACTACAGTTTAGCAACCAAAGAATACGTAGCACTCCTACATACTCTTATTCGTGAGAATAAAGTCAAAACGCTTTCAACGCCGACAATAACAACACGTGACAGTCGTCCTGCTACTTGGAGCAGTGGGAGACGTATTCCATACCTACAGAGTGTTGATACAAATAGTATTCTCGGAGACACCGCAACACAACCACTATTCAACTACGATTTTATTGACCCACCCGTCGGAATTAACATTTCTCTCACTCCTTTTATCGCAAGATCACAGGCGAGTGAAAATGGGAAACGAACAATCGGTTTAGATATTACAAATATCAGTGCAAGTAACTTCATTGAATTTACAGACTTTAATGCACCAATTACAGATGATAACTCTCTCAGTGCCTATGTTGATGTTGAGGATGGACAGCAACTTATCGTTGGAGGTATCATACGTAAGAAGCAGAAACAGGTGGAGAATAAAGTTCCTATCCTCGGAGATATACCCATACTTGGAAGGCTCTTTAAAAGCACTGAAACCGAAGTTCAAGATACGGAGATTGTTTTCATAATTACGCCTCATATCTTTGATATAAAGCAGCCCGATGATATTAAGAAGCAAAAACAGATTGCTGATGATTGGCAAAAGAATGGGAAGTCAAATATAGAGAATTCAATTAAATAATTCCAGAATTCTACCTTGTCCCAACTTATATATGTAGACATACTCAGTTAATCTGATATACGCAGTTTTAAAATAAATCTATTTCCTTGTGAAGACATAAGTGCTAATGCTAAAAACATATAACATCTAACAATTGCCATATTATATATATATATTGTCTAATTGAATGATTACGAGGAATTGTCAATGACTAAAAAGTGCAGTAATTTGGTGAAGAGGTTATATCAACAATACTGTAAATTACTCATAACTTCTTTGGTGTGTATAGGACTATTCATCGTTTTACAAGGAGATTTACTTGCACAGCGAGGTCAGGGCACGATGGAAGTTGCTGAACGGGATGAAGCCACTGGCGAAGCCCTCACCTTTAATTTTAACTTCACCAGTGATGAACTCAAAACCTTGTTTGAAATGCTTTCACGAGAGACTAATCTCACCATTATCGCAAGTGAAAGTGATATACAAGGTAAACGTTTTGCTCTGATCAACCTACAGAATGTGACACTTGATGAAGTGATTGAGCATGTCAAAACAGTGCTTGCACAGTATAACTTAACTTTTGTTAGGGTGAATAGCACGCTCATTGTGACAACTTTTGAAAAAGCAACCGTAATGAATGTGCCGGTAAAAGTCATTGAACCTAATCCCGAACAAGTTGAAATGACGGATGAAATTCAGACATACATTATACAGTTGGAAAATGCCTCTGCATCTGACCAAGCCGGTGTTTTAAAACCTCTATTGAATAGACAAGCAAACATATTTGCTGATTCGATGACAAACGCACTCGTCATTACGGATATTTCATCTAATATCCGCAGAATCGTATCGATTTTGCAATTTGCTGATGAAGGTGACCCATCTCCATTAAAGATAGCGTTAGTACCACTAACTTACGCAGACGCTGAAGCATTAGAACAAACCCTTGATAATATTTTTGATGATAACGATGAAGATAACAAACAGCTACCAAGTCAACTTGCCATGACCCCAGAGGAGATTAGACAGACTATTGAACAAGGTTTGGGTGTGCCAATTACTGTGGGTATGGTTGAGGTAGAAGCAGAGAGCAATTCAAATACTTTAATAATTAAATCCACCGAAGATAATTTAATTATACTTAAAGAGATTATCCAACATCTTGATAAATCACCGAATTTGTCGACTGATATTCGTACGTATCGTCTTGACTATGCAATTGCAGAAGATGTGGTATCAATTCTTGAAAATATAATTACGGGTGGTGCAAACCAAAGTGGAGGATTTAGTAGATGGGAAGCTGAGAAAATGCGTGCTACTCGACGCGAACGTGGTCAAACAGCTGATCTTTTTCAAGGAATTATAGGTACTGTAAATATTACTCATGATGATAGGCTTAACCTCGTTGTAGTTTCTTCTGATCCTCGTAATTATACTATCATTGAAATGATTATTAAGGAACTCGATCAACAGCAGTCAGATAATGAGTTCAAGATGTACTTACTTGAGTTTGCAGACGCGACAACTCTTAAAGAGACTCTAACAACACTGTTTGAAGGCGGAGATTCGGGTGGTGATAGTAACAGGTATTGGTGGGATTGGGATAGTAGGCGTAGTAGCTCAAACCAAGATACCGGTTTTGGTGTCCAAGGAACAGTTAACATGGTTGAAGATGTTAGACTCAATGCTCTGCTCATTTCTACGGCTGCACAGAATTTTCCGATGATAGATGAATTAGTTGAGAAACTTGATGTCAACATGCCTGACCAAGAATGGGGTTCAAGGATTTTCTATCTAAAGCATGCCGATGCTGACCATGTATCAAATCTGCTTAATACGCATTACAAAGGAGTTGATGATGGTTTTATGGGGGGTAGTAGTTACTCATATTATCGTTACTATCTGCCGCAACGTCAATCAACGCCACAAGCACAAGGTTCTTTGTCAGGTAAGGTATCTGCCCAACCCTTGGCTACTCACAATGCTGTTCTTGTTTCTACAGGTACTAAACGGAACTTCGACCTTATAGCAGAATTGATCAAGCAGATTGACATACCTATTCCCGAAGCTCAACAAGAGGTTACTGAAATAATTCGGCTTGAATATGCAACCGCAGATTCTCTTGCGCAGGTGCTTGCACAAGTTTGGCAAGACCCACAAGAAGATAATGATGGAGGTTTTGGTTTTAGCATCTTTTTCAGCGATTCCAGATCTCAGCAGCAGGAACCGACAGACATTAATACTCTTTATGGAAAAGTCACTGTCTATGCTGATCCAGATACGAACTCGCTTGTTGTAACAACTCGACGTCGATATCTTGAGCAGGTAAGAGCACTCATTAAAGAACTTGATTTTGTCCGAGGACAAGTACGCATTGACATTAAAATCCTTGAAGTCACACTTGATGAAACAACAAAACTCGGTATAGAAATGGCTGCGAATGAAAGAAGACTTGCAGGATTAGAACTTGGACCGGACAACCCACTTATAGGCGATACAAATGCACAACTTGGACTTGGACAAGAAATATCAGGATTTAATTTTAGTTTAGCAACAAAAGAATATGCCGCACTCCTTCACACACTTATCCGTGAAAATAAAGTTAAAACGCTTTCAACGCCGACAATAACGACACGTGATAGTCGCGCCGCTACATGGAGCAGCGGCAGACGTATACCATATCTACAGAGCGTTGATACGAATAGCATCCTCGGAGATACGGCTACACAACCGCTTTTCAACTACGATTTTATTGATCCTCCCGTAGGTATCAACATTTCACTCACACCTTATATTGCAAAATCTCAGGAGGGTGAAGATGGGAAACGGACTATCGGCTTGGATCTTACAAATATCAGTGCAAGTAACTTCATTGAATTTACTGATTTTAATGCCCCAATTACAGACGATAACTCTCTAAGTGCCTATGTTGATATTGAGGATGGTCAACCACTAATCGTTGGTGGGATCATTCGCAAGAAGCAGAAGCAGGTTGAAAACAAAGTCCCAATTCTTGGAGATATACCCTTACTTGGAAGGCTATTTAAAAGCACCGAAACCGAAGTTCAAGATACAGAGATTGTATTCATTATTACGCCACATATCATTGACATCCAGCAATCAGACGATATCGAGAAGCAGAAAAAAATTGAGGATGAATGGCAAAAAAACGGTATGAAGGAATTTGAGGAATCCACAAATTAATTTGACACTTTCCAAATCTTGATTTATATTAGGACAGGTAATTAGCCTGTCCTTTTTTGTTATAATCATAGTAATATTTGTAATTACTTGGACACTTTGGTAGGTTCAGTTTCCTAACTGAACCATAAGCGTCGATTTAAGAACAAGTCTCTTGTGGTAGTTCCTTGTCCGACCGATTTCAGACTTCACACCTTTCGCACCGCTGGTGCTTTGGGTTTTTGTTGTATTAGGTGCTACACACCTTCCGCACCGCTGGTGCTGAGATACGATTTCCTAAAGCCTCGTAGAGGCGAAAGGTGTATAGTAAACGTTAATCCTGCTAACAGCAAGCCCCAGAGGGGCGAAAGGTGTATCATAAGCACCAACGTTACGCACTAAATTGATGCCTATGGTTCGGTTTCCTAACCGCACCGGACGCTACAAGGAACTGAAAATTACCTGATTAAATTCCTAATCTTCATGAAACCGCACCTACCAGGGAATGTGAACATAAAACTAAATAGACCTGATATTATTAGTTCTTGACATTTTTTGTAAAATTTGATATTTTAGCAAAATACTAACAATACCTGATTTTAACCATAACCATATCCTAAAAATCAGGTAATCCCCATAATCAAACCGCGACCACACGGGGAATCTCAATATAGGTCGCATACTATAAACAAATTCATATTCGCTATGGAGACTATATAGAACCAATATCTATCTCCATAAGAGAAGTATTATAGACAATGGAAATGAATACAGAAACGGTTCTGAACCACGCCGGAGTCAAAGGACTCTTCAATAGCATTGAAAACTTTGGTGATGGTGATGAAAAAGGTGATGGTTCTCCGCTGGCAGAATGGTGTAAAGAACACACTGGTAATGGTCAGCAAGATGTTATTCTCCTGGCATGTGGAACAGCACCAAGTGCATTATATCCGTTTCCGAATGCAAAACCGGACGGTTCCAATGTGGAAAACTTCATTGAGGAAGGAAATGTTGTTATTAGCGTAGCTGACTGGATTTTCTACATGAGTTATGAAGGTGGAGTCAGGAGTGCGGATAATGGACCAGCCGGTGCTGCTAACGTTTTTGATATCCCTGGGTTAACATTCAATGAACGGGGAACAGGTAATCAAGTTCCTACCGAATTGGGTGAAAAATATATCCCTTCACTGAAGGCATTCCGATCAATCCGCCCTTGGCATGTTGAACAGTTTGCCAATTCAAACTGGGATGTAGTTGTTTTTGCACAAGAGAACGCGGATAATGCGGATCCAGCAGTAGCTATCAGCAAAGAGGCAGGTAAAGATGGGTTCGGTATGATTGCTGCGATGTGGCAAATGGCTACACCTGATTGGATAGGGACAGACCCACGCGGTATCGGTGTGGCAGAATTCATTACGAATTGGTTATCAGAAAATGCAAGTTTGGATGTTCACGCTAAAAACAAGTTGTCTACAACTTGGGGACATATCAAAACTGTTCGTTAAATTATCTCATCAACCAATCGTGGGGACAGTTGTCTTACTGTTCCCACTTTTTCTTACCGTATATCCCGATACAACACCGCAATTCGTTCCAATGAAAACCCCATAAAGTAGAGCAACGTAATAAACCAGTTTATTGCAGTTGTTCTGACGATGCCATTCTTTTCCCATCGTCTTGCCGATATATGAATACGAGGTTTGATCATCTTCGTTTTACCTAACTTCCGTAACGCCTTGGAAAAACCCATTTCTTCCATAATTGGCACATCAGGAAACCCATCAATATGTTGAAAGTCATCTCGCCGCACGTAAATACCGCTATCTCCGTAAAATACCTTTAGAAATTTGCCACGCATATTTGCCGAGATTTCTATTATACGATATAGCAGGCTTTTCCCGTCAATTTTTTGAAGGAATCCACCACCTACATAACCTGAAGACAACGTCGACTCTACGGCTTTGAATGCTTCTGACTCAAGTTGGACATCTGCGTGTAAAAAAACAAGGATGTCACCCGTCGCTGCTGCCGCTCCAGCATTCAACTGTTTCGCACGTCCCTGTTCAGATAAAACAACTTTCCCATACCTTTCAGCAATACGTACAGAATCGTCAGTACTTCCTCCATCTACAATAATAAGTTCATGGTTCTCCAAATGCGGTTGAAGACGAGTGAGTGTTTCTTCCAATATCTTCGCTTCGTTCAGAATTGGAATGATAACTGAAATCATATCTTATCATTACTGTAAGTCGGTATTCCTGATATACTGATTCAGTGCTAAGATAGGAAAGACTGAGGCGTATATCGGATCGCTATAACCCCCAATTACCTCCCAATAAATTCCGACACAACTCTCTTGCCATGAACCGTTATCTCTTTGGTGTTTGAGGAGAAACGAAATACCATTTTTAGCAGCTTGACTTTCACTATTGACAATTAGAAGTGCATAGGTGCACCATGCTGTCTGTTCCACTGTGCTATCTGAGGGATGACCAAACATATCTTCACCCCATCCACCATCTGCATTTTGTGTCTGTTCCAACCACTGAACACCCTTTTCAATCTCCGGTGCCTCTGCAAATCCTGCTTTTACGAGGGCACTCAGTGCACAAGCGGTTCCGTAAGTGCGTTTTGCTAACCATAGGTCATCCCAATAACCTTCATTCTTTATGTTTGAACATAACCATTGGACACCACGAGTAATATAATCTTGATTGTTGCCGGACGCTAATAATGCCTCAATAGCATGTGCTGTAATGCTAACACATCCAACATCTCCCCGTCCGGGCTGATATGTACTCCAACTTCCATCTTTCCCTTGATTCTGCTTTAACCATTCAATTCCGCGTTCAATGGATTTCTTAGCCTCAGCGGATTCCAATTTTGCACGAATGATGGAGAGCGTTGCTAAAGCGGTGTCATCTGCATCGGTTGGAAGTGTGCTGTCACGCAATCCAGAAAATGCCCAACCTCCATCGTCATTTTGATGTTCAACAAGCCATTGCGCTGCTTTCTGGATAATCTCCGTACTATCATTATATTCTGCATCAATCTCTGTTAAAGCGATTATGCTTAGGGCAGTATCCCAAATATTTAGGTTCAATGCTTCTCTGCAACCGCCGTCAGGATTCTGTGTAGCACGTAGCCATTCTATCCCTTTTTTAATTAAATCTGGTATATCTGGATCATCATATTCATTCTTGTTTAACTCAATGAGTGCTAAGACCGAAAGCGCGGTGATGTAATTTACTCGGAACCAACTGCCATCACTCAATACTCGTGATTTCAACCACGTCAGCAAGGCATCAATCATATTGTCACGTCTACTTGTATTCAATTCAATCAAAATAAATACTGGTACTAACGTGTGTTGTTCAGCGATAAACAGTTCCTCAAATAGAGAGGTGTTGAACATATCTACTGGCGGAAGTTTATTTCTTGGTGGTTTCAAAACAGCCTGCAACATTGGTATGCGCGCTATCTTCTTCATGATTTTCATCAAAGGTAACGCACTTTTTGGAACAGTCAATCTATTCCAGTCAAATTGATTGAATGCTGCGTAAGCAAGCTTGACTAAAGCAAGGTCAAGTGGGTTGTGTGGGATACGTGAAATTGTTTGCTCAAGTCTTTCGGTGGAAGTAATTTTACAAACCTGTTCCAATATCAACCTGACAAACAACGTGGATTCGGGATTAGACTGATTTGCAGCATCCAATCCCCATGCGCCCTGTTCGTTTTGATTGTTTATGAACCAGTCAACCAAATCCGTTTCTGGGGTTTTACCTTGTGCAAGTTGAATCCATGCAAACGCACAAGAAGGAAACGTGCTTGCTGAGAGTTGTCCCTCAAAGTTTCCATCTTCTTGCTGTTGCTTAAGCAAAAAGTCTATGCCGTGCTTAATTGCGGTTGTTGTCCGTTGGAATATCTCTGTGTTTTGTTGGGGTTTGTTATTATTATTCATCATATCAGGTTAGGTAGAGAAATCTGGTAGAAGTATATCATATCTGAGTTAGGTAGACAACTTTATTCTGATGACCGACCTGCCTTATGATACTGATAACTTGTCAATCAGACTAATTCATGATATGATTATATCAATCAAAGGAGATATAATATGGCAATAGGATTAGGTGTAATTGGAATCAATCCGACCAATATGGGTTCAACGGCAACACTGCTTAAGAATGTGCCGGATCTGAATTACGAACTTCTCGGTATCTGTGCGAATCGTCCAGATGTCTTGGAAAACTACGCTAAACAGATCGGTGTTAATTTTTGGACAACTGATTACAGAGAATTAGTACAACGAGACGACATTTCAGTTATTGCGATATATTCCCCAGACCATCTCCATGCTGAACACTGCATCGCTGCGATTGAAGCAGGAAAACACATAGTCTGTACAAAGCCTATGGTTACTTCCTTAGAAGATGCACAACGTTTAGTGAACTTAGTACGTCAACACGGTGTCAAATTCCTCGTGGGACAGACCATGCGATTTGACCTTCAGTTTTTAACGATGAAACGACTCTTTGACGATGGTGATTTAGGTGACATCATGGTGGCAGACGCGTATTATGTTCATGACATGCGTGAGGTCTATGATTTTACACCGTGGAGGTTACAAGTTCCACAAGACCTGATGTTTGGTGGTGTTGTGCATCCTGTTGACATATTACGTTGTTTTCTCGGTGATGTTGATGAAGTCCATGCGTATGGCACGAAAGGCACACTCACACCTGAATATCCTATCAAAAACAACTTCTTCCTCAATCTGAAATTCAAAAACGGACAAATCGCAAGAGCGATGGGTCTATACGATATTGTCCATCCTCCGATGCCGATGATGCAGGTATCTATTTACGGTAGTAAGGGTACTATGATTGGCGACTTTACGGATAATAAAGGTGGTCAGGTAAAACTCATGCTTGATAAAATGTCTGCGAGAGAACCCTTTGAGATGGCGTGTCCCCCTGAAGTTGACACGAGTGTTTATGGACACGGACAAACGGTGATTCGTTATATGCGACATTTTCAGGAATGTCTTGAAAACGATTTAGACCCGTCTCCGAATGTGGTTGATGGTGCGAAATCTATTGCTGTAGGTGTTGCTGCATGGGAATCGATTGAAACAGGGAAACCTGTGAAAGTGTTCAATGAATTTTTAACATCTGACTCAACAAGTCAATAATAATTATACATATATTTCAAGGAAGTACTCTCAAATGAAACAACTCCTCTCCACATTTCTTATCTTCCTCATAGTCTCAATCACCATTGCTGAAGAACCTGCCTCGTTTGGGACTCCTCCGTGGCAACCTGCTGGAAAATATACACATGCCGATATCCGTGAGAGTTCTGGAATTGTTGCAAGTAGACAATTTGAAGGTGTGTATTGGACGTTGAACGACTCGGGCAATCCTGCGGTACTTTACGCAACAAAGCGAAATGGTGAATTAATCAGAGAAATCAAAATAAATGGCATACGAAATTTCGATTGGGAAGCACTTGGTATTGACGACAAAGGACAACTCTGGATTGGCGACATCGGCAACAATAGCAGAATGCGGTTTAATCTAAATGTTTCAGTTATAAAAGAACCGAACCCAAATACGGACACAGAAGCGGATGTCATCGCAAAATATCCGTATCGTTATCCTGATAATAATGTTGATGCGGAAGGCTTGTTTATTGCTGATGGAATGCCTTATATTGTTTCTAAAGAACAATCACAAGCAGTGCTATACCGTTTTCCTGAATTGAAAGCAGGGGAAAAACAGGTATTGGAACAGGTTGGTGAGTTTACAGATGCAAAACTGGTTACAGGTGCGGGTATCTCTTCGGATGGTAAGCGGCTTGCTGTCTGTACCTATAATTCTCTTTGGGTGTATAATGTTGCTGGAAACTTATCAGATGCGATAGTAAGTCAACCTTGGGAATTAAGACACAACTTTCAAGGTGAAGCAATCTGTTTTGAAGGGTACAATCTCTATCTGACAAACGAAGCGCGCGATGTCTATTCACTGCCTCAATTTTGGTATGAGAAAACGTGGAAAATACCGCCTAAGAATACGGAATCAGCAGTATCGTTGTTAGTTGAACAAGAATCGAATGGGTATAAGTTAGAGAGTTATCGTGATGCGGGAATAGATATTGACGGTGGACATGTCGCATTGAATGCTAATGCTGCTGGGGCTGAAGTCCATCAAAAGATTAGAGTTCCCTATAGAAACCTATATCAAATCAGTGCCATCATGACTCGCGGACCTGAATATGGACTTGCAGAACTATCTGTTAACGGAACGACAGTCGGACAGCCTTTTGATTATTACAATCCTGAATTGATTGCTGGAACGTTGGTGAAATTTGGTGTAGTCCCCTTGAATCAAGGAGATAACAGTATCATCTTGAAAAGTGTTAGCAAATCAACCGAGTCTACAGGTTACAAAATCGGTGTTGATTCATATCAGATATTACATGCTTCTCCGTTTGTTCAACGATACATGGTGTTAGGTCCGTTTCCTAAGGCAGGTGCTAATAAGATAGTCTCATCAATTTCCCCTGACAACCCACAAAATCTGAACGAAACCTACATAGGTCTTGACGGTAAAACTATTCAATGGCGTGAAGTAGAGACAAGACGAAGCGGTCTGCTTGATTTACGGTCAAACATTGGAATGAACACAAACGTGATTGGATACGCGGTTACTTATGTCTATACCCCTAAAGCAATGGATACAGTAATGTTATTAGGCAGTGATGAAACTGTTACTGTTTGGCTAAATGGAACAGAAATCCATAGAAAGCGGGTCTATCGTCGTATAACCCCAGATGCAGATACTATTCCGTGTCAGTTGAAGGCTGGATGGAATGAGGTAGTATGCAGTGTTGAGCAGAACAGTTGGACGTGGGCATTATACCTCCGTTTTACTGATGCAGATGGCGTGCTAAAGTATAAACCCTATTTACAGAATTAGGGTGTAATCTATTATAATTCATCAAAATTTTACCAATTTCCAATTTTTTAGATTAGAAATAATAATGATTAAGTCAGAGGGGTTTGATAACATCAAGGTCTGAAGTTTAATCTATATTTGTGTAAACCAAACATGTTCCGTGATTATGCCGCTGAACACTTTCCTCCAGTTTTCCACCTGTCGCCCCGCTGGGGCTTTATGTCTGGGAGTTTCTTGTTCTATACACATTCCGCCCCGCTGGGGCTGTTCAGATATGTATAAAACATCCTTTTCTACGAGTTACGATTTCTAAGAAAACTCGCAAATAGTAGAGAATCCTTGAATGCCCAACATAAATCATAATATAACTGTCCAAACTATAGTAACAATACGGAATCATTGACACTCACTATCGCATGTTTATAGTGAAGTCCAAAAATATGTTCACACTCCGTGGCAGGTGCGGTTTCTAACCGCATTATTTATACAAGTTCGGTTTCCTAACCGAACCTACCAAAGTGTGTAAAAGGAATTACGAATTTTACCGTAACTTGCGTGCGTCCGGACGAAATGTTCCGATTGTTTTTTATACTAAAGTTCTGAGTGTTGTTTGCCGTGATGTTAACTTCCTAAGTACTGCTCAAGTTTGAAGTAATTTTATCATGTTTGTCATTTTTCATTTTATGCACCCTTTTACACCTAAAAATCAGTCTTAACAGTACAAGGTATTCAATATACTGATTGTAGATTGATACCAGTTTAACAGAGACCAACTAAAATTAACGATTTATTTGTTATAATGTCTAATCAAAAAATATACATACATGGCAATCTTGTCTGAATTTTGAAGTATATATTCAGTTAACTTGACCGAAATGACATGTCAAATCAAAGACACATTTCCTGTATATGTTCTAAACATATATGGAGGTCAATTATGTTTCGTGACATTCTTACCAGTAAATGGTTTATTGGTGGTTTTGGTTTCCTGATTGTTTTCGGTATAGGCTGCTACTTCTGGTTTCAGCATGAGATTGGCACTTATAAACAAGAGGCAGCAGAAACGCAGAAGCAATGGGAAGCATTTCAAAAAGCGACTAAAACTTCCCCATCAATTAGGCAGGCAGAGTCACCACACACCACCTCTATGGAAACTACGCCTACCAAAGAGGCAGTTAATTCTGCCGGTACTGTGTCAGAGAAGATAGACAACAACTCCCCAAAGGTAGCATCGCCTGAGAAAACAGACGCAGACGTGCCTGTTTCACCTTACGGATTCGGACCCTATCCACCTCTGCCACCAGGATGGAGAGGCACACCTAAGAAAACATGGAATAACCTATCCGCTAATCATGAACTGCTCAAACGTGTGCGGATAAAACTGATTTCACAAGGTATAGACGTAAGAGGTGCTGGTATGAAATATGGCAAGGTATACCCAATTATCAAAGGTATTCGCTATGTTCGATGGGAAACAGAAAACACACCGTTCGGTGAATATAGGTATATCGCAGGAAGTACTGGTCACCCAGATGATGGTGACCGCCTACGCGCCATTAAAGAAGCGAAATTCAGCAGAGGCGAAGATGATGATTTAACCGAAGCAGATATACCACCGGATATCAAATTGGTCCCTTACGAAGAAGGGGGCATTGATCCTTACGAGTTCTTAGGACTCACACCACCATAAGGAGGAAACAATGGCTTTTGGCTAACTGCACGCGAAGATTACAAGTATTTTCCAGATGGGACCGGGGATAATCCACGCGGAGAGTGGAGAGGTGAGTGGGATGATGATCTCGAAGCAAAGTGGAAGTGGACAGGTGATCCCAAACACCTGTCCCCCGGCAAAGTTCCTGAGCCATTGTAGTGCAACTGCACAAATTGTTGGCGGCGCGAACATGCACGATTACGATGGACATGAATACCACTATGAACACATTGCGCACGCCTATGCTTATGATTTCTCACATGCGGATGCCGATGAATGGGATTGCTTCTTATCAAACGTTCTGTTCAAAACCCAATGCTTTAGCTTTGGGATGTAGAACGGCTAACGTCTCCATTGTTGAAAAAGTCCTTGACTTTTGCTGAAATCTGTGGCAATCTCTCTATATAGACTTCTGATGGCTTCACTATCAGAC
>JAJDWI010000054.1 GCA_022825665.1 Candidatus Poribacteria bacterium | reverse complement strand
GAGTATATATTCTATTGCAAAGGATGAAGGGCTACTTTTGACAAAGGAACATTGGAAGACAAGTCTCTTATAGTGATTCTTGTCTGTCTGAATTACCTGTTGTCTGAACCAGGATTTCCAGGATTTCAGGATTTCCAGGATTAGGAGTTGGTGAGTATATATTCTATTGCAAAGGATGAAGGGCTACTTTTGACAAAGGAACATTGGAAGACAAGTCTCTTATCCTGAAAATCCTTGTTCAGACATAATACATGTTGGAGGTCGCTTTGCTCGTTCCGACCTACGGACTGTATGTGAGCATGTGGGTGAGGAAACCCCACCCACCGGTGAATGTCCGAGGCGCAATAAATTGCGCGACTACAAACGCGTCCTTTGCTAATGAAAAGTTATTATTTAGATATGGCATAAGCATGCGGGCGAGGAAACCTCGCCCCTACGAGAATGTAAGAAGTGTAATCAACTACGCGACCTACAAACGCATCTCGCTCATAAATTGACGTTTTATTGTTTTGTGAGATATTGAGGTGAGTAATTATTCAGAAACACGCCCTTTTTCACATTGAACAAACAAAGTTTTTCTTCAGCCTTGCACTAATTGTCTGTATATGCGGACTGTTTCCGTTAGTATATTTAGTTGCAAAAGCAATAAGTGTTGAGGGTGCAGTCCTCGTTGAAAACCTGTTTCGGTCTCGCAACGCGAGACTTTTTCTTAACACAGTATTGTTGACGATAGGTGTTTTAATCCTTGATATACTCTTGGCAACACCAGCTGCATGGTTGACTACACATGCGAACCTCCGAGGGAAACGGATTTTTAGTGTCCTTTGCACGTTGCCGTTAGCAATCCCAGGCTACGTGATGGCTTATGCGCTCTTGGGACTTGGCGGTAACAACGGAATATTTGCTTCGCTTTTTGGCATAAGTCTCCCACGTTTAAGTGGTTACTGGGGGGCTTTAATTGCGCTTTCCTTCTATACCAGTCCATATCTTTTCTTAAATTTACGGTCAGCACTCTTGGGACTTGATCCGAATCTTGAGGAGTCTGCACGCAGTCTTGGTCATAAGCAGTGGAGTATTTTCATACGCGTCATCCTTCCACAACTTCGTCCGGCGTTTTATGCTGCGGGATTGCTTATCTGTTTACATGTTCTTGGGGATTTCGGTGTTGTCTCGTTGATGCGTTATGATACATTTAGTTATGCACTTTTCGTTGAATATAATTTTGTATTCGATAATCACTATGCTTCATGGCTTGCCCTGATACTTCTTGGCTTTACAGGATGTTTACTCTTTCTGGAAACCCGTTTATTACGATCAGTAATGCTACATCGTGCTGGTCACGGTGTTTCTCGGCATCGGTCACCGATTCCACTTGGTAAATGGAAAAGTGCAGGATATACTTTCTTGATTTTGCTGTTTATTTCAACTGTTGCTATACCTGCAATAACAGTATTTCTCTGGATGTTCAGAGCATTTGAAGTATCTGCATTAGATGGACTATTAGAAGCACTTGTTGGTTCTGTAGGGATTGCTGTGCCATCCGCGTTATGTTGTGCAATTTTAGTTGTTCCCTTTGCCTATATTGGGGTGCGTTATACATCACGTTTCTCAAACATATTAGCGCGCATTCCGTATGTGATTTATGCTATTCCACCGCTTGCATTTGCTTTAGCCATCATCCTTTTTCTGGGTAGTCCTCAAACGGTAATTGTTTTAATTTGCGCATGTATTCTACATTTCCTTGCAGAAGCAATAGGACCGGTTCGCAGTTCACTTTACCAAGCCTCACCTAATTTAGAAGAAGCGGCACGGTCACTCGGCTCTTCACCTGTAGGTGCATTTCTCAGAGTGGTATTTCCACTTCTCATACGCGGCATGCTAACTGCCACAGCACTTGTATTCCTTGCAACAATGAAAGAGTTACCGTTAGCCTTCCTGTTACGTCCTGCCGAATATGAAACATTAGCCATAAATGTATGGGATTATACAAGCGAAGCAATGTACGCGCAAGCAGCTCCTTATGCCTTTCTCATCCTACTTTTCTCTGCCTTATTTGTGGGACTTCTCATCCGTAAAGAGGATGCGTGACACAATTTTCCAACAATTTTTGGACTTATATGTCAAATTCTGATATAATGCGGGATTATGATATTCTGTAATCAGTTGCGTGTGTTGATTGCAACGGAAGACAGTTTACCGATATCTGAATTTTTATACCATTTCTAATAAATACAGTCTCATTATGAGATTCCGGAATTCGCAAATAGGTGAAGAATGTAAGAGGCGCAATGAATTGCGCGACTACGAACGGGTTTTTTTGTTAATGAGAAGTTATTATTTACAAATAGTATTATTTATGGAATATAGAATTTGTTAGAATTTATTACAATACCTACGTTAGACACGCTGGGTGTGAATGTTCTCAGATTACTACTTGCATTTACACTGAGTGTGTTTATTGTGCTTATCTATCAGTGGACACACGCAAAAGCACCACAAAAATCATTTACTGATACCCTCATTATTCTATGTATGTTAATTGCTGTGGTGATGGTTGTAATCGGTGATAGCATTGCCCGTGCCTTCAGTCTTGTCGGTGCTCTGTCAATTATCCGTTTTCGTACAGCGATCCAAGATCCGCGCGACATCGGATTTGTGTTTTATGCATTGGCTGTTGGAATGGCTGTAGGTGCTGGAAGCCCTGCTATTGCAATACTTGCAACGTTCACTATCGGTATCATTATCCTCTGTATGTATCATTGGCATAAGTATTTTGCTAAAGATAACGAATTTGCTCTTGAAATATGTTTGTTACCCAATCAGCAATCCGAAACGGTATATCGTCGTATTTTTGATAGGCACGTTGTTAAACATCGATTAATTGATAAACGTATAAAAAAGTCGCAGGTGATTGAGTTAAACTTTCGTGTTAAATTGGCAAATCCTGATGCATGGGTTGCGTTTTATAATGAACTTTCAGAGCATAATGACATCACGGAAGTAAAAATAGATAAGGAGTAAAATAGGATTTATTTAGTTATGGATATGTTTAAATCGGAAATCATAATAAGGAGACTTAAATGAAGACTATCAGAGTCATCGCACTCATAGGACTTATATTAGCACTGGCAGCTTATTCTTTTGCCCAGCAAGATGACAAAGCACCGAAACTCACAGAAGATCAGGCACGTTTTGACCTTGATGGAAACGGTGAACTTAGTTCTGAAGAAAACTCACTGATGGTTCGAATCACAGGTATAGAGGCTATTAGTGGTGGTAAATATACACGTGAAGAGATAGAGAAGATGCGTGGTAACAATCCACAAGGTTTTTTTGGTGGAGGACCACCTCCTGGTATTGGTGGAGGACCGCCTCCTGGTGGAGGAGGAGCACCTCCTGGAGCCGGTAGAACGAGACGTGGACCACGACCCGCAGAAAAATTAGTGGTGCGTTTTGATACTAACAAAGATGGGAAATTAACTGGTGATGAGAGAAAGGCTGCACTTGAATCACGCGGGGAAGCATATAATCCCTCACAACGCGCTGGTACTGTGGTGGGTGATATTCAAGAGGATATAAAATCGAGTCAGGCATCTACCCCAAAAGATTCTCCTGCATTCTATGATGCGGGAACACTCCGCACCTTATATCTTCGTTTCCACGATGAGGATTGGTATGCACAACTTAATGCCTTTTATCGTACAGATGTTGAAGTGCCTGCTGAACTTGTTGTTGATGGAAAAGTCTATTCAGAAATAGGTGTCCGTGCACGCGGTACATCATCTTACTTTACTGTAGAATCTGCGAAGAAGTCCTTTAATATTGCAATAGACTACGGGGATGATAACCAACGGCTTTACGGGTACAAAACACTCAATTTGTTGAATGGACATAGGGATGCGTCTTTCTTGCGAGAGGTGTTATACAATCGAATAGCACGCGACTATATTCCAGCCATGAAAACGAATCTTGTTAAATTGGTTATCAATGGGGAAAACTGGGGAGTTTACATCAACTTACAGCAGTATAACAAAGATTTTCTGGATGAGTGGTTTGGTACAAGAGATGGAATACGATGGAAAGTGGGTCCTGGTGGTGGCGCGCTAATTGTACCAGGAAACGATATTGAATCGTATCAACGGACATATCAACTCAGAACTTCCAATGTTGAAAATCCATGGGAAAAATTAATTGAACTCTGTGAAATGCTTGATGCTAAAACGCCTAATGAGAAATTGGAAGCAGACCTGCTTTCTATATTTAACGTTGACCGTGCCCTGTGGCAGCTTGCTGTCTCCAATGTCTTTATGGATGACGATGGATATATTCATAAAGGCGGAGATTTTTCAATTTATCAGGATGTCAACGAAAGATTTCATCTTATTTCGCACGATAACAACGAGAGTTTTATGTTTGGTGCGAATCGTGGTGGCGGTGGTCCAGGTGGCAGAGGTCCAGGCGGTTGGTCATGGGGTGAACTGTCAACAGGGATGGTATCTCCAGTTACACATGCAGACAATGCTATGCGTCCAGTTATTAGCCGTCTTCTTGGTATCCCTGAATGGAAAGCGAGGTATATTGCACATGTAAAGACTGTCGTAGATGAATGGCTTGATTGGGAAAAGTTGGAGCCGATTATCAAAGAATATCATTCACTCATTGATTCAGAGGTGCAGCAAGACAACAAAAAACTTTACGACTACAACGGATTTTTAGGAAGTGTTGATGGGGACCGTGGCGGACGCACACCGAGTTATAAACGGTTTGTTTCCCAAAGGCTCGAAAATCTGCTCAATCATCCAGAATTGAATAAGCCTACTCCGAAGATTACTGCTGTTTCTGAACCGCAAGAAGTGCTGCCAGATCAACCCGTTGAAATTACAGCAGAATTGGATAATACTATTGCAGCGGATGCAGTTCTTTTGTATTATAGTACTGACCGGCATTCAGTTTTTAGTCATACGGTGATGTCAAAGCGAGGAAACGAATTTGTCGGTAATGTCCCAGCTTTTTCAGTTGGAACGAAGGTTTATTATTACGTAGAAGCAAACGCTGTAAAAACACATGGCACAACGACATTTTCACCTGCCCGTGCGGAATTCGGTGCAGCTCAATACCAAGTTCCAGCCCTACGTGCTAAAGAGGTAGCAGTTGTAATTAACGAACTGATGGCAGCCAATACTGATAGTATTACTGATCCACAGGGGCAGTACGAAGACTGGCTTGAACTGCACAATATCACTGATAAACCGGTTCTATTAACTGGAATGTATCTTACTGATAAAGTAGATAATCTGAAAAAATGGAAGTTTCCTAAAAACACTACGATTCCCCCGCGTGGGTACTTAATTGTGTGGTTAGATGAAGATGGTAAGGCAGCGGAAGGGCTGCATGCAAATTTCAAATTATCCCGGAACGGTGAAACAGTGATGCTTGTGGATACGGATGCACGTGGTAATCAAGTGATAGATGTGATTACATTTGATCAGCAGAAGAAAGATACAGCAATCGGAAGATTACCTAACGCTACTGGATCCTTTCAAGCTGTTCAGATGACACCTGGGACACAAAATAACTGAACAAAAGAATATTAACGGATCTCCAAAAGAAAAACGAACCATTTTGCAAGTGCAATGTCTAACGGGTTAAAAGCAACCTTTAAAACCCAAACGAATAGACTTCGTGAGACGCAATTGACCTCTGGAGGAGATAATGTCCGTTACTTCGCTTACTGCTGATATGGAAACTTATTCGGAAATTGCCCAAGTGGAAGAATTTGACTCCCAACAGGAACGTGAATTAATCTTGCGATGTCAAGAGAGAGATACCGCTGCAATGGGAACCTTAGTTGTGCAATACCAACATTGGGTTTATAACATTGCTTTCGGTCTGCTTGGTCACCATGAAGATGCTCAGGATGCAGCACAAGATGCATTTTTATCGGTTTGGCAGAATATTGATAGTTTTCAATTCCGATCCAGATTCTCCACTTGGCTTTATCGAATAGTCAGAAACAAGTGTCTTAATGTCATTGACCAGCGCAAACGTAGAAAGACCGATCCGATGGAGATAGATGACTCGCAGCCTTGGGTACCGCTTGATAATGTGACACCTGAACATGAAACACTCCGTACCGAACAGAATGAGATACTTCATGCTGCACTTGATCGGTTAAAGGAAAGTTATAGAACGATTTTGATTTTGCGTGAATTGCGTGAACTCTCTTATGAAGAGATCGCTGAAGTGCTGAATTGCACGCTTGGTCGTGTCAAATCTCGGCTGCATGAGGCGCGGAAAGCATTACGAATAGAACTTGAACGTATTGATTGGTAAAATGTTGGTTTGATAATAATGGTAGATATGAATATTCCGTAACGTTTATGTGGTGTATGTGTTAAGATTTAACTGCTAACTAAATTGGTTAATAAAATGAAACATCATCGTATCCAAAAACATTTATCTGCGTATTTAGACAATGAATTGACATCTGTTCTGCAAAAGAAGGTGGATGACCATGTCCGTGTCTGTCAAGAATGTAAGGACATGCTTGCAGATTTCAAGGTAAACCGAGAGCTGATTGCAGAACTTGTACAACCTGCACCGTCTATGAAGGACGCTGTTTTAGCAAAAATTCGTGAAACAGAAAATGTAGGTGATAATTTTATTTCAACCTTAAGACGTTGGATTTTTCGTCCTATTACTGTTGGTGCGACTGCCTTTTCAACGGTCTGTTTGGTTGTTGCGTTGTACTACTTCACATATTCACCTGTTCCGCAATATGATGAACTTGTTGATTTCTATTTTGGTGTTCACACGGAAGAGGTGGCGAATAATCCGTTGAAGTCGAATGTTGTGACTCCGCTTAGTTCTCCTGAAACGGACACAGAGGATTTTGGTGAAGAGACAGAGACGTTACTTGATTTATATTTTGAGGATTAAGGTCTCATCTGGTTGAATCAAACGTTTGGTGATCCTATGCGAATGAAAAAGTTCTTTGTGTTTTACTGTTTGACGTTATTTGTTTTTATTTTGACAACCAGTTCCCTTTTTGCTGATGTTGATACGCTTAAACGTATCGCGGAAGCAGAAAGTGATGTTGCTTATGTCGGTCTTCGTCTCAAAACATTTAGCACATCAAGCGGTTCACGGACAATGGAAGAGATGGTCATTCATAGATCTGTAGAAGACTCTTATCGTAAGGTTGTATCCATTATCGGAGGCCCCAAGTCTATTACCCAAGAGAACAAGCCTGAGAAGCAAGGGAACGACGATAACAGAAACAGAAATGACCGTAGGAGAGGTAGAGAATTTAGATGGATGCGTCACCGAAGCCAATTTTCTATAAAAGAGATTGAATTGATTGCGCAAAATTATGATTTAGAGTTAAGACTTCGTGGTGAAAAGTTTGCTGGTCATGAGACTGATCTTTTAATTATTAAGCCTAAATTTACCGGCAGGTCTACAAAACATATCTACTTTTCTCGCGAAAAAGGTGTGATCTTACGGTTGGAAGATTTAGATTCTGCTGGTATCTTGAGGGATATGTTCGTTTATAACCGCATTAGCTTTGATACCAAAGTTGTGGAAAACAAGTGGGAAAGTTTAAAAAAGGAAATTAAACCGGAACCGAGGAATAACAGTCCTGTTATTACAATTGCTGAAGCTGAAAAAGTACTTAAGAAAAAGCCAATTCAACCGAAATACTTACCCCCGGGCTTTCAACTCCAAGGTTTGTATAAACTTCAATTTAGAGGGAATCATCCGATTCGATTGAAATATTCAGATGGTTTGTTGGATTTCAATTTATATGAGACTACAGAAGAGGTCCGATCTGAAGAATCAAACAGACCAGATAATCGTGGGGATAGAAATAGAAACAGACCTGTGCTTAAAATTGGTGATATTTCAGTGCGTAAATATCAACGTGGACCGGACAATGCATTTGGTTGGTCAAGTGATGGCATCAATTTCTTTTTATCCGGTCCGATACCCGTTGACGAATTGCAGAAAGTGGTGGAGTCTATCATTGTCAAAAAAGATACGAAGTAGTATTAAATATAGAATAATTGATGTTTTGTAGGTTGGGTTGTTACGTTGTGTAAGCCCGACCTTTTTTGGTTATAGAACGCTATGCTGGAATTAACTCAAAATTTATAGGAGATAACAATGAAGTATATTAATGGACTAATAATTGGACTACTGTTTATAGGGAATGCCTATGCTGATAGCATTAAAGATGAACTTGAAAAATCACCACGTCATGGTGAGTGGGTTAAAATCACAGCCGCGGATGAGCATGTTGTCAATGCTTTTATTGTTTATCCTGAAATAAAAGAACCTGCCACCGCTATTATCGTTATACACGAGATTTTTGGATTAACCGATTGGATTCGTCTTGTTGCGGATAGACTTGCTGCGGATGGGTTTGTGGCTATTTGTCCAGACCTTTTGACTGGTTTGGGTCCTGATGGTGGTGGAACGGAGAGTTTCGACTCTGGTGATGATGTGCGACGTGCAATCCGTAATCTATCCAAAGAACGGGTGAATACTGACCTTGATGCTGTCCGCAAATATGTTAGCGAATTGCCATCAACGAATGATAAGGTTGCTGTTTCAGGCTTCTGTTGGGGTGGTGCTCGGACATTTCAATACGCTGTTCATTCTGACGAAATTGTTGGTGCGTTTGTGTTTTACGGTTCTGCACCTTCGGTAGAAGATATACCTAAGATTTCTGTGCCTGTTTACGGGTTCTATGGTGAAAATGATAATCGGATTAATGCAACAATTGATGCTACCAAAGAAGCCGCAGATGCCGCTGAGGTTACATATCAACCTGTCATTTATGAAGAGGTAGGACACGGATTTTTACGGCAAGGTATGTCGGATGATGCAAGTGATACACAGAAAGCTGCTGTCAAATCGGCATGGGAACGGTGGATTAAGCTTTTAGGCGAATTATAAACTGGGAACACACATGGCAAACCGTCTCAAAGATAAAATTGCAATTATCACAGGTGCCGCGCGAGGAATCGGTGCGAAAACTGCTGAACTCTTTGCGGCAGAAGGGGCATCTGTTGCAATTTGGGACTTGAACGAGGAACGCGGTAAACAGACCACTCAACAGATACAAGACACAGGCGGTACTGCGATTTTCTGTAAATGTGATGTTACGGATTCTGCACAGATTGAACAAGCGACACAACAGGTAACTTCTGATCTTGGAACTCCAAATGTGCTGTTTAATAATGCTGGTATCGCTGTCGTTGGAGAATTGGAACATATTTCTGAAGCGGATTGGGATCGACAGTATGCGGTGAATGTAAAAAGCATCTATCTCGTCTCGCGTGCGATTATCCCGTTGATGCGTGAAGTAGGTGGTGGTTCTATTATCAATATGGGGAGTGAATCAGCATTTGTTGGTTTTCCTATGCACCCTGCCTATACCTCCTCCAAGGCAGCAGTGGTTCACCTAACTCGGAGCATGGCAGTTCGTTATGCTGAGGATAATATCCGTGTGAATAGTCTGTGTCCGGGTACGATTAATACTGAACTGTATCAAGAATTTATAGCACAACAAGATGATCCTGAAGCAGTGAATAGAGAGATTGATGAGATGCATCCGTTAGGTATCGGTGAACCTGTTGATATTGCTTGGGCTGCGGTTTATTTGGCATCTGATGAGTCGCGGTATATGACTGGGGCACCGATGCTTGTTGAGGGTGGGATTTTGTCGATGTAAATCCAATATTCCTCACGGTAGATGCGGTTTCCTAACCGCATCTATGAAATTGGGTAAACACCGGTTCGGTTAGGAAACCGAACCGGGTGTGTAAAGTTTTTTGCATTAATTGAGAAGTGTATCTTGAAAGGTTATACTAAAAATGGTATCCTTTCCTAATATATATTAACTTCCTTATAGGAGAGGATACCGATGTATAGTATATCATTAAATCATAGTGTAGACAATGCGCAAACAAGATCAATGAATAAGTTTGTAGACGAGTTAAACGATTTATTTAGTTCTGTCATTTCAGAAGAGGACGTGAGTTTAGAAGATGCTGAAATCTGTGT
>JAJDWI010000141.1 GCA_022825665.1 Candidatus Poribacteria bacterium | reverse complement strand
TAGGACACTCACAAGGTAGTGAGTGATTGCTCTCCTATCCAGTTGGTATAAATAGGATACCACATTTCTTGGACAAAATCAAGGTTATTTTTAACGAAGGAGACGTTTGGCGTTGTTTCATCCCAAACCTAAAGCATTGGGCTTTCACACCGCAACGTTTGGTAATATCCCAATATTCCTGTAAGCATAACAAAGTTAAGGAACTATATTAGCGATGAAAGAACATGTCATACTCGTAGATCGTTCGGGATGTGAAATTGGTACTGAGGAAAAAATAAAAGCACATCGCCACGGCAAACTTCACCGCGCATTTTCAATATTTATTTTCAACTCATTAGACGAGATATTGTTGCAGAAGCGTGTGCAAACAAAATACCATTCTGGTGGATTATGGACAAATGCCTGTTGCAGCCATCCACGTCCTGGTGAAACACACTATCATGCAGCAAAAAGGAGACTTGTTGAGGAGATGGGTTTCGATTGTGAATTAAGAACGCTATTCAGTTTTATCTACCATGCTCAATTGAGTGACGACTTATACGAACATGAACTGGACCAAGTCTTTGTTGGTCGTTATAACGGTCAACCCATTCCAAACCCAAATGAAGTTGACGATTGGAAATGGATGAATATAAGTAGCTTGAAACAGGATGTACAAGAAAGGCCACAGAATTACACATACTGGTTCAAACTGATACTGAATCGTGTTGTTAAACAATATCAGGAAATCAATTTTCATGATGAGATATAGACATTTCATTTTTTTATTTTTTATATGGTTATTACTTTTTTCATTTTGCAGCAAAAGCATTTCGATGAATGAGTCGGTTGAAGAGATATTGCAAATCGCACGGAAACAGTTTTATGATGCGGTAGAAGACAAAGCGATGATAGAACCAGCGATGGAACTATTTAGAAAAATTGGAAAGTCAGAACCAAAATACGCTGGAAGAACACAAGTTTACATTGGGGCACTTGTGGTTCTTAAAGGAAAGCACGCATTTTTTCCATATACCAAACTCAAGTGGACAAAGCGCGGATTAACCATGATGGATAATGGTTTAAAAAACAGTCCGAATGATATTGAGGCACTGTTTATACACGGAACAACCTGTTATCATTTACCATTCTTCTTCAGACGTGGTGATGATGCACAAAGAAATTTCAAAAAAATAATCAAAATGTTACCACAACAAATGAAGATCTATGATCCAACATTAATCAAAAATGTGAGTGTGTTCTTACTGAAAAATGCAAAACTCACAGATGACCAGAAGAAGTATTTGCGAACTTTGATTAACAAATTACAACCATAGAACTAAGTTGTGCATCAATGAAGTATGAGTATCTGTTATTTAATGCTATTGTCATTGCTGGACCAGTAGTATCACATTTTAGCCAACAGATTAGAAATCTATCAGATTTGCGACTGAAATTACTGACAAACGGCATCGTCCTGATTCCATATATAATATGGGACGTGCTTGTGACTGGGATACATTGGCACTTCAACGATGCATATATATGTAGTTTCAGATTGTTAGGGCTACCTATTGAAGAGTGCTTCTTTTTTATCACGGTTCCATTTGGGTGTTTGCTGGTTTGGGAAACGTTACCGAATACAGGGCTAATAAAAATGAAGTTCCTACGCTACCTAAGACCAGTCTTATATAGCACACTACCAATTGGTATATGGGTATTTAGTACTGGTATGCAATATACAGGATTGGTGTTATGCAGTATTGGAATTGTTGGACTGGTAGATACGATATTAGGTATTGATCTGTTACTACGTCTCAAAACATATCTCTATTTGGCAATAATCTTCGGATTGATTGTAGTGTTCAACGGATATCTCACTGCGCGACCAGTTGTATTATACGGTGAAACCTATCAGGTCGGTTTCCGAATTTGGACGATTCCAGTTGAAGATTTCGGTTACGGATTCACATTGATGCTGTTTAACGCAATATTATACGAAAAACTTAAGGCTGCAACGAATGAAAAATAAAAAGGTGGTGGTTGTCGGTGGCGGACTTGGAGCACTAAGTGCAGCAATATATCTTGCAAAACTTGGTTTCTCCGTTCTGCTGTTTGAAAAAAATGAAAAAGTCGGTGGGAAGGTGAATGAAGTCGTTTTAGACAACTATAGATTTGATACAGGTGCTTCTTTGTTGACAATGCTGTCGGTAATCGACGATTTATTTACATTTGCTGGTGTTACAAGGTCTGATTATCTCGACTTTCTGCCAATTGATCCGCTATGTAGATACTTTTTTGCAGATGGTTCTGTGATGGATGCTAGTGCTGACATAACAAAGATGAAACAGGCAATTGAGAAGATATCCCCTGAGGATGTAGGCGCGTATGAGCGTTTTTTATCATATTCAGAACGGATCTATAATTTGACATCTGAAATCTTCATGTATACACCGATACATGAATTCAAAAAACTTATAAAATCACGACATTTTCAGACTCTATTCCGATTATATCAAATTGATCCGTTTCGAACTGTACATCAGAGCGTATCACGCTTTTTCTCTGATCCGCGTCTTATTCAACTATTTGATCGGTACGCTACTTACAACGGTTCAGATCCGTTTCAAGCTCCTGCTACCCTTAATATCATTCCTTATATTGAGTATGTATTAGGTGGTTTTTACATCAAGGGAGGAATATATCGTTTAATTGATGCATTGGTATCTGTCGCAAACGAATTAGATGTCCAGATTCATAGATCATCAACGGTCGAGAAAATCTGCCATGATGGCAAACGTATAATGGGTGTGCAAGTTAATGGTGAAATCATTAAAACAGAATATGTGCTGTGTAATACGGATGCAGTCATTGCACATCGTGAATTAATCGATGGGTATCGTTCCATAAGTAAGAAGTTAAGTCGGTTGGAACCATCACTATCTGGAATGGTATTCCTATGGGGTGTTAATGGTAGTTATCCGGAATTAGCACACCATAACATAATTTTTTCCAGCGACTATAGGACAGAATTTGAACAGATTTTTAAATATCAGCATGTGCCGGATGACCCAACCATATATATTGCAATAACAAGTAAAACAGACATAGAACATGCACCAGAAGGATGTGAGAATTGGTTCGTGTTGTTAAACATGCCTTATCTTATTCCGGAACAGATATGGGATCAAGAAAAAGATCGAATGCGTTCGGTTGTTAAAGATAAGCTACGTCAAGTCGGACTCAATATTGATAAACATATTGAGATGGAAAAGATATATACTCCTGTGGATTTTCAAGATATGTATGCCAGCAATCGGGGAAGTATTTACGGTATTTCATCAAATAGCAGAACCACTGCCTTCAAGCGGATACCTAATCGTAGTCGTATTCTGGATGGACTCTATTTTTCAGGTGGTTCGGTGCATCCAGGTGGTGGTATACCTCTAGTTGTGTTGTCAGGGAAAATGGCTGCAACTCTTATTGCCGAAGATTTTGGATTATGTGAATAGTAAGGATTAAACCAAGACCGGCATAACACAATTCCCAATGCATTTGAACCTTTTATTTATCAACAGAACCTATCAGTCTAATGCTTTTATTCTATAAACTCAATGCAATAATCAATCTTTCAGGTTTGTTATGAAAAAGAAAATAGTCATCATAGGATCGGGATTTGGAGGGCTTGCATCAGCCATTCGACTGCAATCCGCAGGCATGCATGTCACACTTCTGGAAAAGAACGAGAAAGTGGGTGGACATGCATATCAGTTTATCAAAAGTGGTTACACTTTTGATATGGGACCGTCCATTATCACTGCTCCCGATTTAATCCAACGTTTGTTTGATTGTGCAGATGCACTAATAGAAGATCATCTTGATATGGTGAAACTGGATCCGTTCTATCGAATATATTTCCATGACGGTTCATCACTTAACTATACGGATGATACAAATCGAATGAAAGCACAAATGGCATGTTTCAACAGGGAGGATGCGGAGAACTATGACAGTTTCATGTCACATACTTCTCAACTATATGATGCAGTAATCACAGATGGACTTGGGTCGACTCCATTTGACTTATGGACAATGCTGAAGTTTTTACCACGGGCAATACGTCTTCAAGCATTAAAACCTGCATACAACTTGGTTATGCGGTATTTTGAGGATCCACGACACCGTTTCACATTTTCGTTTCATCCTCTTTTCATAGGAGGAAACCCGTTCAGAGCACCATCTGTTTATCTTATGATTCCGTATCTTGAGAAAGTTGGAGGTGTATGGTTCTGTAAAGGTGGTATGTATAAACTTGTGCAGACCTTAGAGAATCTCTTCAAGGAACTGGGAGGAGTAGTTGAAACTGGAACAGAGGTCGATCAAATCGTAATTGAGAATCAAGTAGCAAAAGGGGTGAAAGCAAATGGGAAGTTTTACAAAACAGACGGTGTTATTTCTAATGCTGACTTGGCACATACCTATGGTGATCTAATTGAATCAAAACATCGTCGGAAATGGTCGTGGAGTAAACTTCATAAAACCAAATACTCAATGAGTGCCTTTTTGTTATACATTGGTGTTCGAAAAAAGTATCTGCAATTGGAGCATCACACGCTCATTCTTTCAAAAAGGTATAAGGAGTTGGTTAACGATATTTTTGACAATAAATTGTTACCTGACGATTTTTCAATGTACCTACATATACCATCGAAAACAGATCCACAAATGGCACCGAAAGGTTGTGAAAGTATGTATGTCCTTATACCAGTACCGAATTTAGACGCAGGTATTAACTGGAATAAGATTAAGAATTCATATACTGAGAAAATCCTGTCTTTCTTGGAGCATAGTTTTGGTTTGACTGACCTGAAACGTTCAATTGATGTGATTGAGACATTCACACCTTTAGATTTCAAACGACAACGCAATAATCATCTTGGGAGCGCATGGGGAATTGAACCAAGACTTACACAGACAGCCTATTTTCGACCGCACAATAGAAGTGAGGATATACGAAACTTATATTTCGTTGGAGCAAACACACATCCTGGTGCAGGTGTCCCGGGAGTTCTTCTTACCGCAGAAACTACAACGAAGTTAGTTCTTGGGGATTTGGTGGAATAGTTTTAGTGTTTTAGATATAGATTGGGGGTGTGAAACATGATGAAATCATGGAAATTGACAGATGAAAACCGTGCTGCTTTTGAGTACGCCCGAGCTATAACTGCTTATTATTCAAAAAGCTTTTACTATGCGACACGTATGCTTCCCACAGAACGTAGGTGGGCAACCTATGCGTTGTACGGGTTTTGTAGACACTGCGATAACCTTATTGATATTCCGCGTCAACGAACTGAGACCGAAACACTCAGAGAGATTCATTCCTTAGCAGAGGAATTACAAATTGCATATAATTCTGGGGAATCCCAACATCCTGTCATTCGTGCATTTATTCTTGTTGCAAAACATTACGGTATACCTATAGAATACCCTCTTGATTTGCTCAAAGGTGTCGCAATGGATATCCAACAAGTCCGATATAAAACGTTTGACGATCTTTCACTTTTCTGCTACCGTGTTGCTGCTGTTGTTGGGTTGATGATGACACATGTTCTTGGGTATAGCGATAACAAAGTTTTTCAATACGCCAAGAAACTCGGAATTGCAATGCAGCTTACAAACATACTACGGGACATCAAAGAAGATAAGGAGATGGGACGGATTTATATACCCCAGAAGGATTTGGTGCAATATGGAGTCTCAGAGGATGACATCTTGGAAGAGAAAATGACACCACAATTACAAGCACTGATGGAATTTCAGATTGCACGAGCAGATCGTTATTATACTGAAGCAATCCCAGGAATTGCTTTACTTGTCAATGAATCACAGTATGCGATCTATTCAGCAGCAAAAATATATCGTGGTATCTTAAGAAAAATAGAGGCACTTGATTATAACCCGTTTTTAGAAAGAGTCTTTGTTCCATCAGTACAGAAAATAGTAATTATTATACAAGAAGGAATCCGTGCGAAGGTTCTTTCGGCACAACATATCTTAAGTCCAGGACAGACGCAAATTAAAAAATGATTCGTGCACAACACCGCCTTTGGGCAGATCTGGTATTTCAGCCGTATCTTACTTGGTTATTCAAAAGACATTTTCACACAATTCAAGTCTTGGGAGAACTCCCAAAGGTCCCATCTCATTTACCGTTATTATTATTACCAAACCATAGTACGTGGTGGGATGGTTTCTTTGTTTATTTGGTGAATAAACGGATTTTTCGAAGAAATGCATATCTGATGATGCTGGAAGAACATCTAATTAAGTACAGATTCTTTACGAAAATTGGGGCATATTCAATTGATCCTAATAACAGAAACGGAATTATTGAATCTTTAGAATATTCTGTAGAATTGTTGAGTCGAGATATCCCTCTTGTTTCTATTTTTCCTCAGGGAGAATTATTGCCGTGGAATACCCGTCCACTTGGTTATAAACGGGGCATAGAATGGATATTGCAGGAATATGGAAAATCGATAGTAATTCTTCAACTGGCAATTCGTGCAGAATTTCTTGGTGAAAAACGTCCTGAGGTATTTTTCCTTTTTGGGGATGCACTTTCGCTTGATAAGGGCACATTTTCTGGTATGGATTGGTTGGAAAAAACTCAGATTACACTAATGGATGATTTGGAATCTCGGATACTAAGACAAGAAGAAGGAAAGCAAATACTCTAATAGTTATTGGAAAGATGGAGCAGAACATTGTTGACATTGATATACATTACCATCGGATTACTTGGAATCGTCCTAACGATATCTCTGTTTAATGCATTAACTGCTCCAGTGCTGAAGAACGCGAGTAAATGTAGGAACTCACCTCGTGTCTCTGTATTGATTCCTGCCCGAAATGAAGAGGAGAACATCAGTGCTTGTATTGACGGGTTCCTGGCACAAAATTACGACAATTATGAGATACGAATTCTTGACGATCAGTCTACTGATAGAACCAGAACCATCATAGAAAAATATAGTAAAATATATCCTGAGGTACATACAATTTATGGAGATCCACTACCTTCCGGTTGGTTGGGGAAAAATTGGGCATGTCATCAACTTAGCCATCAAGTAGATGCTGAGATACTAATTTTTACAGATGCTGATATCCGCCCTGGTCCGGATCTCGTTGCAAATACTGTCGCATATATGCAGAAATATCAGCTTGGGTTATTGTCCACATTTACTGAGAAAGTAACAGTAACTTTCGCAGAAAAACTTGTGGTGCCAGTGGTTGATATGTTCGTCTATGCGAGTTTACCGTTATGGCTTACCTATATAAGTCGTGTCCCCTCACTTTCCGCTGCATGTGGTCAATGGATTGCATTCACCCGTGATGCGTACGATAAGATTAATGGACATCAGGCAGTTTCAACTCAAATCGTTGAAGATGTTGAGTTGAGCAGATTAGCAAAAAGATACGGTATCAGAATGCTGACGACTGTGGGGACAGGCACTGTATCTTGTAGAATGTACCATACATTTAGTGGTGTTTGGCATGGATTCTCCAAAAACCTATTTGGATTGGTCAGTTATAAGACAGTTCCATTTTTAGTTTTAACACTTATGATTTTTATGACATGTGTGTTTCCCTACATCACTGCCTGGTTCAGACCATATACGTTGATTTCGGTTATTGCAATATCTATGAATATTGTAATACGAGTTGTGATGGCAATAAAATACAAACATCCATTTATTGCGAGTGTAGTTTTACACCCAATTGGGATCATGTTAACTTTGCTAATTGGTATGAATTCATTCTATCAAACCAAAAAAGGTGGTTTGCAGTGGAAAGGACGAGATATTACTATTCAGGAAAACGGGTAAGTGTATAGACTGAAAATAGTTTTACTATATGTTCTGTTGACGGCAGGTGGATTGTGGCATTTAATCGGTGTTTTTCAAGGAATAATGCAGTTACTCGCTTCCCCGATCATGTTTGGTTTAGCGATATGGTTATTTTGGGAATGCTGGAGGACATCTTCAGAAGAAGAAAGATATAGATTTGCGTTCTGGGGAATATTTGTTGTTGTATTGAGTTTCGGAACTGAGTGGTTCGGTGTTCGAACAGGTCGTCTCTTTGGTGCGTATATTTATGGACAGACTCTTCGTCCGACTATTGATGGAATACCTGTGTGTATTGGTTGTGCGTGGTTTGTATTATGTGTAGCATCGGTCGCTGTTGTTCAAAGGTTCGCACCAAATTCCATTGTCAATAATCGTATTAAATTGGCATTCTGTGTTGCTCTGTTAATGGTTTGTTTCGACCTGTTCATGGAACCTGCAGCAGAAATGTTAGACTATTGGACATGGATAGATAATCGTATTCCATTGCAGAACTATTTGGTGTGGTTTGTTTTGGGGTTTGCTTTTACTATTTTCGGTTTGTGGTGTGGTCTATTTTCGCATTCATTGCCTAATATTGCGTTTCATTTCTATTTTGCACAACTCATCTACTTTGGACTCGTGGATATAAAATACCTATGAAACATACGAACAAAGGAATAATAATTGCAATAACGATTATTGGTATATGGGGATTGAGCATATCAACATTGCTATCGTTTGATATGGTTAGATTGAGTTTTACACTGATACCAGTTGGTATGCTATTTCAAACTTTCTTGTATACCGGTTTGTTTATTACCGCACACGATGCGATGCACGGTTCTGTATGTCCTGCACGACCACGTCTGAATAACTTTTTAGGGTCAGTTACAGTGAGACTATACGCTCTATTCTCGTATTCTAAACTGTTAGATAAGCATTGGGAACACCATCGGACACCTGCGAGTAATTCGGATCCAGATTATCATGATGGGGAACACTCCGGTTACATAATGTGGTATCTGCGGTTTATGAAAGAATACCTTAGTTGGCAACAGTTAATCGGGATGGCGATTGTGTTTCAGCTACTAAAGTACGGATTGGGGATTCCGACTCTGAACCTAATACTATTCTGGATTTCTCCAGCATTACTTAGTACCTTTCAACTCTTCTATTTCGGCACTTATTTACCTCATCGTAGACCTAAGGAGGGGTACGATAACCCACACCGAACACAAAGTAACGCGTATTCAGTCTTTTGGTCATTTATTACATGTTATCACTTCGGTTATCATTGGGAACACCATGAGTTTCCTTATATACCGTGGTGGGAATTACCAGAAGCACGTAAGTTTGGTAAATATTCTCAATCGTCCTAATTTCTGCTCAGGTTTAAATCATGTTATCCCATATCAACAATTGTGCCTAAATCTTTTTCTTCCGCTTCCGTAAGCACCATAGATGCAGCAACAGCATCTTGCACTGCTACCCCAACAGATTTGAAGAAGGTTATCTCATCATCTGATTCGCGACCCGGTTTATCTCCATTGACAATTTCCCCGATTTCAGCATCCGCTTCAGCGTTTGGTATAATCAGGTCTCCTGCTTCCTCCAAACAGTCTTTCTTTGAATCTACTACAATTCGGTTTGCGCGTCTAATGGTTGTTGTGTCTACCTCACGTTTTTCCGGTACAAACGTCCCAACTGCAGTAATGTGGGTTCCAGCACTTAAATCGTTCCCATCAAAGAGTGGTGTACCCGATGTCGTTGCACAGATAACGATATCAGCATTTTGAACTATCTCTTTCGGGGCAGATACGAGATTGACTTTCGGTGGATTGTCCCATTCAGATATTTCCGTAGCAAGTTGTTGGGCAGAGGTCTGTGTGCGACTAATGAGATTGACATGGGTGATATTCCTGACTGCCATTACAGCCTGTAATTGTGCTCTTGCCTGAACACCTGCACCGAACAATCCGACTATCTTTGCATCTTTCCGAGCAAGCAATTCTGCAGCTAATCCACCACCTGCCCCTGTTCGGATTGCTGTTAGGCTGCTCCCATCCATAAATGCTAAAGGTATCCCTGTTGTTGGATCAAGTACTAAGACTGTTGCTGTGATACGTGGTAAATTGTGAGATGGGTTTTCATCATAAATAGAGACAACTTTGATTCCAAACTCGTTTCGTTCAGGAAGATAGGCAGGCATTATTAGTGTAACACCTTTATCAGAGGAGATATGTTGTCGTGGTGGTGCTATTGCTTTGTTTGCCGATAGTTGACCATAAGCATGACGCATTGCTTCAATTGCTTTTGGCATCGGTAATGCTTTTCGGACATCCGAACCTGTTAGGATTCTAATACTCATAAGATCATTCCACACTAACAATAGCGTTCCCTAACACACTCATATCTGGAGCAATTCCCAAACCTGGTTGTGTTGAGGCTGCCATCCTTCCATTGACTCGTTGCGGTGCTCCTTCTGCAGTACTAACGGTTACATAACTGTTGAAATCGGTAGCAGTAAATAGGTAATTTGTGGGTGTGCTGTGTGCAAGGTGGGCAATCGCAGCAGTTGTAATATCACCACCCCAACTGTCTTCAATCGTCATAGCAACACCAAGTTCTACACATAGATCTCTTGCAAGTTTTGCTTTGGTCAGTCCACCGAATTTACTGATTTTAATGTTTACAACATCCATTGCACGGTCAGCATGTCCCCGTAATAACGTATGAATACTGTCCACCGTCTCGTCAAGGACAAATGGATGATTAGTGTGTTCACGTATGGTAAGGCATTCTTCGTAAGAAAGACAAGGTTGTTCAATATAGACATCTACATCGCTTACACCACGCACAACACGAGCTGCTTCATGCATCAACCAACCGGTGTTGGCATCAGCAATGAGCACATCTCCTTGTTGCATCAATTCTGCAACCGCATGAATACGCTCAATATCAGTATTTGGATCACCACCGACCTTCAATTGAAATTTACGGTAACCTTCTACACGGTAAGTGGCGACTTTTTCCGCCATCTCGTCTGGAGATTGTTGTGAGATCGCGCGATAGAGCATGAAATCCTCGCCATATCTTCCACCGAGAAGTGTACAAACTGGTTGGTTGGAAACCTTCCCCAGTATGTCCCAACACGCAATGTCAATACCTGTTTTGACATAAGGGTGCCCCTTCAGTGCAATATCCATGTATTGATTTAGCGGTAGGAGTTGGGTAGGGTCTTTGCCGATGAGATGAGGTGCAAGTTCAGCGATTCCTGTACGTGTTCCCTTAGCATAGGCGGGGAGATAAAATGGTCCTAAGGGACATACTTCACCATAACCAGTTACCCCTTCATCTGTCTCAACTGAGACGATAGTACTGTCAAATACAGATACAGATTTTCCTCCAGACCAGTTGTAGCTGCCTTCGTGGAGTGGAAGGTCAACTTGATAGGCTTTGATACGACTTATTTTCACGAATACTCCTTTATATTGACAATTGTGATATTGAAGAAAAACGATAATTTTATCTCCCAATATCAAGGATATATTAACATATTTCATAGTGACAGTAAAGATAAATCTATTCAGTAACCAGAGACATTTAGTTGTTAATTTTTCTGTCTGAATCGCGGGATGTGCCGGATACCGCAGAAGACACTGAAAATACCATTTATTTCCGCGTTTTCCGTGTCCTCTGTGGTTTCTGTGATTCAGACAATGAACATGTCGTAGGTCGTAAACTCACTTCGACCTATGGGACTGATGTGAGAAAACGGGCGAGGAAACCTCGCCCCTACGGAATGTCCGAGGCGACAAATGCCATAAGCGCATTTGGCGTTGATTCCGAGGGGCGACAGGTGTATAGTAAAGTTGATCCTTGCTAATAGGCTAATAGGTAATAGGTGGATTTACTGGAATGTATATATTAAATCTGTTATCATTAATACTATTCATACAACTACATTAGTTGTGATAAATCTTGTTATAAACTACTTTATTAGAGATGGAGATATGTCAGAAGAAAATATATCAATAATCCCGTTAGGAGGGTTAGGTGAATTTGGTCTCAACATGATGGTCTACGAAACCGAGGATGACATTGTTGTCATTGATACAGGTTTCATGTTACCGAATGCTGATATGCCCGGTGTTGATCTAATATTCCCGGATATTCACTACCTTATTGAACGGCAAGAAAAAGTTCGAGGGATACTTCTTACGCATGGACACGAAGATCACATCGGGGCTTTAGCATACGTCCTGCAACAGATGGATGTAGCAGTTTACGGAACACAACTTACGCTATCCATTGCAAGTGGTAGATTGAAAGAATATGGGGTGTTAACTGAAGCAGACTTAAATGTGATTTCCCCAGGAGACAAAGTGGACTTAGGTGATTTTTCTGCTGAGTTCATTCACGTAACACATAGTATTCCAGATTCGGTCGCAATCGCACTGCACACACCTGTGGGTGTAGTCGTCCATACAGGAGATTTCAAGTTTGACGGAACACCTGTTGATGGAAAGTTGACCGATATTCAAACATTAGCACGGTTAGGTTCTGAAGGAGTTCATCTACTACTGTCTGACAGTACAAACGCCAATTGGCAAGGACAAACACCTTCAGAACGAAGCATATACGATTCAATTGATAACATCTTTCAAAACACTGAGCAGAGACTATTCCTATGCACTTTTTCTTCCAGTATTCATAGACTACAACAATTTATAGATTTAGCATTGAAACATAGAAGACTTGTTGCAGTTACTGGACGATCTCTCGTCAACAATATCCGTACTGCTACAGAACTCGGTCACCTAAAAATGAATCCTGATTATCTTATTGATGCCAGAGATGCAGCTATGTTCAAACCACATGAAGTAGTTATCCTTAGCACAGGCAGTCAAGGTGAACCGAGATCTGCGATGGCATTGATGGCACTTGATAATCATCCTTTTTTGAAGGTAGAACCTAACGATACAGTTGTCATCTCTGCCCGAATCATTCCTGGAAACGAAAAATCTGTTGGAAATGTAATAAATCACTTACTTAGACGCGGTGCTAAGATATTTCATGAACGTAATGCCAATGTACACGTTTCTGGACACGGTTCAAGTGAAGACTTGAAACTGATGATTAATCTGTTACAACCAAAGTTTTTTGTTCCGATTCATGGTGAATATCAGAACCTTATACGGCATGCAGAACTCGCGGAATCAGTTGGTATTCCTCGTCCTAACATAAAGGTCGCGGAGGATGGAGAACTTATATGTCTTACACAGGAGTCATGTGAAGTATTTGAACGTCAAGGAAGATCTGGGAGGGTATTGGTTGATGGCAAACCGGAAATTGAACTTGAGGATATTGTTCTACGAGATCGTATCCAACTTTCAAAAGACGGCATGGTCATTCCGATTATAGTATTGCATACCGAGGGTGATGCGATTGCAACTGAACCTGAGATCATTTCCCGCGGTTTTGTATACATGGACGAATCGGAGGACCTTGTTACTGAAGCAAAAGATATAACTCGGAGTGTCATTGAAAGTCTAACTGACGAACAGAAGCAAGAGACAGAAGTCGTTCAGGAGGAGATAAGAATTGCACTTCGTAGGTTTTTCGCTAAACAGATGCAACGAAGTCCATTAGTTCTTCCTGTCGTAATGCGGGTTTAGTGGAGATTATAGTGAAATCCAAAAATATGTTCACACTCCCTGGTAGGTGCGGTTTCATGAAGATTAATTTATTAATTCGGTAATTTCAACATTCCCAATCTCGGTAGGCGGGGAATGTCAAAAGGCATTCATACCCGGGGAACGCCTACAGGCGTTCATACCGTTGATTTCTTGATTTGGCGGTTTCCTAACCGCACCGGACTTTGATGTAATATTACCGAATCTATTTTTAATCTTCATTTAACCGCACCCTTTACACAGGTTCGGTTAGGAAACCGCACCATTAGCGTCAATTTAAGGAGAAAACGCGTTCGTAGTCGCGCAATTCATTGCCAAATCAACGCCAAATGCGCGTATGGCATTTGTCGCCTCGGACATTCGTAGGGGCGAGGTTTCCTCGCCCGCATCCTCACATACAGTCTTGTAAACCGAAGCGAGCAAAGCAACCTCCAACATATATGTTATCTGAACCAAAATTTCCAGGATTGAGAGTTAGTGGGTATATATTCCGTTGTCCAGGATGAAGGACTGCCTTTTGCAAAGGAACATCGGCATACAATCTCTTATCCTGAAAATCCTGTAATCTTGTCCATCCTGGTTCAGCCAACAAGCAATTCAAACAGACAAGAATCACTAAATTGACGCTTATGGCAGAATGCGCGTTTGGCATTCTGCATTGGTTAGGATACCGAACCTACCAAGTGTCCAAGTAATTATGAATTTTACTATAATAAACTGAATCACAAAAGACACAGAAGATAGTAGTATACCTATATCCTGCTAAAACCCTTTTCTATGAATACCACATTGACATATCAGAAATCCTTTCAGCGTCTTCCGTGTCTTCAGTGATTCAGACAGTCCATGCGATACAGACTAAGTAAAGAAAAACTTAAAATATTGGCAAGAAACCCAGGCACATATCAGAAACCCATAATGTAAAGTTTTCTTCAACCTTTTACACTATAATTCGTTAAAAAAGAAAGCAAATTTAGTGAAACTTGATATTAGTCAGACAGCATTTATTGCCTACAGTAAATGCAGATATAATTCAATTGCATTCTAATTTATTTTGTGGAGACTGATTTATGCACAGTCCGATGTCTGATTCAGGACGCGGCAGTTCACGCCGAATGAGAATGAGTTCTTACGGTGGTAGACCGCGCCGGAGAAAAGGGAACGACGAGTTAACGACGAAGGAAGAAGTACCTGAACTTCTGGAAAAAAGGGCACAAGAACTACTTGATACTGGGGAGGAAATAAAGGTTGCTGTTTCAACCGATCTGCGGTTTGACGGCACTTATGGAAAAGATTGGCTATTAGCTACTGATAAACGAATTATTGTTTTTAATCAGAACAGTGTTCTCGGACACGACTTGCAAGAGATACCTCTTAACGCCATAGAAGACATTGAAATCCTTGAGATGTATGGAAACAACATTCTCAAGATTACAACTTCGGATAATGCTATTGAATTGGCGCGCTATTCCAAAAAGTACACGCCAAAATTTAATCTCACTGTATCGGAATTAGAAAAATTATCTTCACTAAATAAAGATGGTGCTGCGGAAGAACGCAGAGGACGTGGTCCCGGTCCTGGAGGACGACGCGGTAGACGTGGTCCAAATGCAGGGAATACCGCAGGATTACAACGAGGGGGAGACAGAAGCAAATGTGATAAGTGTGGACAACCCATCCCAAGTTGGACTGGAGTCTGCGTAAACTGTGTTCAAAACAGCAAACTCATTATCCGATTATTCAAATATGCAATCCCATTTCTTCATGTCATGATTCCTGCTTTCCTAATCATGTTGCTAATGCGGTTCATCGGTGTGCTTCCACCTATCCTACATAGAGAGATTGTTGACAATATTCTCGACCCAGCAGGAAATGTAATCTCTGTGGCGGTAAATAACAATCAACCGATCCCTGAACAGCTGCCAGAAACGAGTTGGGGAATTTTGGAAGGTATTAAAAACCTATTAAGCGGTTGGTTCACTATGCCACTCGGAGGGAGTTTTGGTCATCTTGTCTGGATAGTTATTTTTATGGCAAGTATTAGTATCTTTACGACGGTCATTTCCTCTATTCGTGGATATATGATGGCATGGGTGGGTCAGAATATTACCAGACGACTACAAAACGAGACCTATGAACATCTAAACGCACTTTCTATTGATTTTTTCCATGAACGCGATACAGGAAATCTGATGTCAAGGATTACACACGATGTATCAAGACTGCGAGATTTTATAGCGAATGGATTGCAGGACATTATCGGGGATTCTTTTACGCTCATCTATATGTGTATAATTATGTTTATCACAAGTTGGCAACTGGCACTATGGACGCTGATTCCAATCCCGTGTCTTATTTTCTTTACAATCTTTTTTGGTAAAAAGATGAGTAAAGTTTATCAGGTCTTATGGAAACGCTATTCTAACATTAGCACAATCCTTGCGAGTACCATTCCCGGTGTCAGAGTTGTTAAAGCATTTGCACGAGAACGATACGAGATTAGTCGGTTTAATGAAATGACTTACCAAGTGTTTTCAGGTGAAATGAATGCTGCAAAACTTGGAACACTCTACTATCCGATTATGCAGTTCATTACTTTTGCTGGTACGATAATTATTTGGTTTGTCGGTGGATGGCAGCTTTTCCAAGGCAATCTCACACTGGGAACTCTTGTAATGTTTCAATCTTACATGATGCAATTCTTTGGTCCTGTGAGAACTCTATGTCAAATGAATGAGAGATTTATCCGCGCAGGCACTTCCGCAGAACGGGTATTCGAAATTTTAGATACACCGCCAAACGTAGCAGACAAAAAAGATGCTGTTGCTTTAGCAAATATTAGAGGTTCTATTGAGTTCAAGGATGTGTATTTCACTTACGATAACGAAAAATATGCACTCAACGGAGTTAGTTTTCAGGTGCAACCAGGTGAGATGATAGGATTAGTTGGACATAGTGGTGCAGGAAAAAGTACACTTGTTAATCTAATTACGCGTTTCTACGACCCAAACCGAGGGGCAATTGTTATAGATGGACACGATAGCAGAGATATTCGGATTAAAGCACTTCGCCAACAGGTCGGTGTCGTCCTTCAAGACCCCTTCCTGTTTGAAGGTTCTATTGCTGATAATATCGGTTATTCAAAACCAGGATCATCCAGACGTGAGATCATCGCAGCAGCAAAAGCTGCAAATGCACATGATTTCATTATCAAATTCCCTGATGGTTATGATACATTGGTTGGTGAAAGAGGTGCACGGGTTTCTGGTGGGGAAAGACAACGTATCTCAATCGCACGAGCAATTCTAAAAAACCCGCGTATCCTAATTCTTGATGAAGCAACATCATCCATTGATACCGAAACAGAATCAAAGATACAAGAAGCATTGGAACGACTTGTTAGAGGAAGAACGGTGTTCGCTATTGCACATAGGTTATCCACACTAAAATATGCACATCGACTTGTGGTGTTGAAAGAGGGAGAAGTAGACGAAATCGGCACACATGAGGAACTAATTGCACAAGATGGAACTTATGCTAATTTGTGTCAAAAGCAGACTGAATTGTCTAAGATTCGCGCGTGGTAATTGCAGATTTGATTTTGGAGTCATATATATGAATGAAGCAATCAAAGTTACAGATGAATTAGAATTCCTTGATGCAGGTAAGATTAGTATTAGTCGAAACGCATTTGCGGAACTTGTTGTTGAGTTACCAGATGGAATATCTCATACAAAAGTTGATGTCGTGCGTAGTTTTCCCATATATGAAGCAGACCGATACATAGCTCTAATAGACAGTGAAGGAAACGAAATAGGCATTGTGGAGGATATAAAAAACCTACCGCAACAATCTCGCGACATCCTTTCGGAAGAATTACAGAAACGATACTTTATGCCAAAAATAACTAAAATCAACTCCCTTGAAGGTAGTTTTGGTATTACGAACTGGGATGTGGAAACTACACAAGGTGATGTGGAATTCGGCATGCGTTCCAGATACGATGTTACCTCACTTGAAAACGGACGTGTGCTTATTAAAGATGTTGATGGCAACAGATATGAAATTGAGAATTACAACAAATTAGATCCTAAAAGTTATGCATTGCTCCAAACACAACTATAAGAAAATGTAGTTGCGATAATTTCTTTTTAGTGAATTATATAAATAACTTACACTTACATCCAAGGTAGGCGAGGTTTCCTAACCTCGCTGTGGTAGAATATCCAATTATATCTAATATTTACTATAATTGGCATCCTTCAAGGAGAATAACATTGGAAAATGTTAAAATAGAACAAATTGAGTGGGCGCGCTTGACAGGTAAACGACCCAGAAAAGCCGGTTGCAACTCACGGCTCGGTGAACACGGCTTACATGTCCGTCCACCCATCGCAAGGTTAACTACCTCAGATGGAGCAACTGGTATCGGGTTTTCGTCAATATCACAAGATAAGGCTGAATCCATCGTTGGATTCCAACTCACCGATGCATTTGACCCAGATAATGGTGTTAAAGAAGAATATCAGTTCATGGAATATCCGCTATGGGATCTCGTTGGACAGTTAGAACAAAAACCTGTTTATGCAATGCTGTCTGGAGAAGATGGCGATTTTCAAGCACCATGTTATGATACCTCTCTATATATTGACGATCTACATCTTGATGACAATTCTGAAGCAGCAGCACTTATCGCTTCTGAAGCACTTGAAGGGAAGGCACGCGGACATACAGCCTACAAGATAAAGGTTGGACGTGGTGCAATGCACATGCCTCTTGAAAAGGGAACACAACGCGATATTGATGTGATAAATGCAGTACGTGATGCAGTAGGACCTGATGCAACAATCCTAATTGACGCAAATAACGGTTACAATCTCAACATTACCAAACAGGTTCTTGATGGGGCAGCAGAAGCAAACGTCTATTGGATGGAAGAGGCATTTCACGAAGATGCACGAGTATACAGTTTGTTGAAGGAATGGTTGAACGCTGAAGGAATAAAGACCAAAATTGCTGATGGAGAAGGTGGAGCATCACCACATCTCATCGACTGGGCAAAAAATGGATTGGTCGACATCCTTCAATACGACATTTTCCATCCCGGTTTCACAAGATGGCTTGAATTGGGTCCAGAGTTAGATGCTGTAAATGTCGGCACAGCACCACATCATTACGGTGGATACTACGGTAATTTTGTCACAGGTCATCTGGCTGCTAAGATAGAACAGTTTGAATTCGTGGAGTGGGATCATGCAACTACTCCAGGAATTGATGATTCTAATTACACTATTTCAAATGGACATGTAAATATCCCAAATCTTCCCGGTTTTGGGTTGAATATAGAAGAAGAACCTTATCAAAAAGCAATTGCAGAGAATGGATATATTGTCAACGCTTAGATTGAAAGGAACACAAAACTATGCCACATTTAACAAACGCAGATAAAGAGTTTTTCAAAGAAAACGGATATTTAGTTGTACGTGGTGTGCTAAGTCAAGAACAAATTGATGTCGCATTGGATAAAGTCTGGGAATCATTGGAAGAAGACAGAAACGATCCTGAATCCTGGATTAAAAAAGGGTATCGAACAGCACCGATTGGTGGTGATGATGCCATCCGTGGCACTATCTACGGCAACAATGTATTCGAAATGGCTGAAGAGATGGTAGGTGAGGGTAAACTTAATACAGGTGGCGGTGCAGGTCCGCATATCAATTTTCCCGATCCTGACAGAGAATATCGTGAACCTCGTGGACATCTTGACGGTTACCATACACCGACCAACGGAGTACCTAAAGGTGTTGTCGGTTCATTCACGCTCGGTGCAACTGTATATCTTGATACTGTGGAAAAACATGGCGGAGGCTTTACAATATGGCCCAGAAGTCATAAAATCTGGGCAGAATACTTCAGACACCACGACTTGGATAGTCTACCCGGCGGCGTTGCTCCATTTGATTTGGGACCAAGTTATGAATTCACTGGTGAAGGAGGCGATGTCTGTTTCTGGCATCACCAAATGAGCCATACAGCCGGACCAAACTGTGGTCGCAATGTCAGAATTGCCTTGATAGGTAGATACCGCAGAAAAGACCTTGATGAAATCAAGTTTGATACTCCCGAAGATATGTGGAAATATTGGGAAGGTATTTCGTAGTAATAGATATAAATATGGTATTGATTCACTAAACTATTAGGCGAAGTCATTATGCTTCGCCATTTTTATTGCACCCCTGTAACTTTGTGCATATCCAACTAACTGGAAAATATAAGTTAGACTTATGGAATTATAATTGATATAATTCTGCATAACTATAACCATTTATTATAGGACTAACTATGAACTTCCTACTGTCAGGTTTTACTATTGTCCTGCAATTAGTATTTATTGCGTGTTTGTTGTTTTTATCAATAAAGACGAAGTCTGTAGGAGTTTTTCTGATTTTCATAACGCTTCTAATTGGAAGAATCTTCCAATGGGTTAGTTTCAGATTTTTCATACATTTCCTACAAGATATAGAAGAGATCGATGGTTTAAGAAGTTATGAAGTGTTTAACATTATTTCACATATAAAATTATGGATTATTTTGATCGTCTGTTCTCTTGGGGTAATGTTAATCTATCATGAATGGAAAAATGGAAAATTTCAAATAACTTCGTCTATTAATCAACAAGGACATGATGTTCATCAGAATCAATAGAGTTTTATTGATACACAATCTCAAGGGCAGTATAATCTTAAACAATAATAATTGATACATGATAATTATTTTACAATAGTTATCGGGTGTGCTATCATATATGATATTATGGCTAATCTACATAGGAGAGAAAACATGAAACGTTATGGAAACCTTCACGGAAACTCGGGAATCGCTGCTTATGAAGTAGGAGCTAATTTCATCAGAATCCAGTTCACAAGCGGCAGTATCTATCTGTACACTTATCAAAGTGCGGGCAAAGATGACGTAGAGGAAATGAAAGTATTAGCAAAAGAAGGAAGCGGGTTAACAAGGTTCATCAACGATTTTCGTCCGGATTATGCGAGTCGAGAACGTTAACAGTTCTTGATAGAATATGGCATTAGGTCTTGGGAGTGGAGCTCCGAACTCTTAACTCCACACCCAAAACCGCATACAAATAAATCCCAAACTAAATATATCTATGCGGAGATTTCTTATGGCTACAATCGAAACAGTATTTGACTCGCCAGGTCCACAACCGAATGGAATGCAAGCAACCGAAGATGGACTCTGGATTATTGATCAACGTAGTAACGAAGTCCATCTCGTATCCTATGATGGAGAAGTAATAAAAACACTTACCACAGGTTCAGACAGAGGTAGTGGTATAACACACACAGGAACAAACCTCTGGCTTGCCTCTACCTATAGTTGTGAAATACTGAATATCAATCCAGATAGCGGTGAAACACTTGCATCTTATGACACACCTGGTGCTGGTCAGACAGGTGCACACGGTTTGGAATGGAGAGAGGATAAACTATGGGTTGCAGTTCCGCCTTCTGCAACTATCTATCAAGTTGACGTTGATAATGATTTCAAGGTAATTCATACGATCCCCGCACCTGATGATAGACCACACGGCATCGCTTGGGTCGGTGATGACCTATGGTGTGTTGAAACGAACCATCGTGCAATATATAGACTCAATCCTGAAGATGGCAGTCATCTTGACAAAATAGAGATACCAGAACCACACCCAGAACCGCATGGAATGACATATTGGGATGGATACTTCTGGTATTGTGATGCACATACAACTGCTATCTGTAAAGTTCCACTATCCTGATGAATACTGTTGGACGGCTCTTAATTATGGAGAAAAACTGTGCGACAATGAATATGGCAATAGATGAAGCCATTCTGATCGCTCAGAAAGATAAACCTAATCCGTCTTTACGGTTCTATGATTGGGAGACACCTGCATTCAGTTTTGGGTATTTTCAGGATATATCTAAGGAAATTGATGTGGATGTATGTCAAAAAGAAGGGATTGAATTGGTGAAGAGGATGACGGGTGGCGGAACGGTGGTGCATGGATGGGATTTGACATATTCTCTAATTCTTCCCCGTCATTCTGGTGAAATGAGTGTATCACAGACATATCAAAGTATCTGTAATTGTCTTGTAAAAGCGTTTGTAAAGCTGGATATTCCAGCATATTGTTTTGGTTCTAAGTCTAATGTACAACAACCAACTCAAAATATCTGTCTCACCAATCCTGCTGAGCATGATGTGATGCACAATGATAAAAAAATAGCAGGTGTTTCGGTAAGACGTAACCGCAACGGGATCATGTTTCAAGGTTATATATCGTTAGATATGCCTCCAGAAACAATCCTTAATCATGCTTCAAAACACGTCGACATTAAAAATATGTTGAGTGAAAAAACATCTGCTATTAATATAGAGGGACGTTACATTACCAGAAAAACACTTATCCAAGCAATCTCTGAAACATTCGACATAGGAATTTCGTTTAATCCTGATAATATATCGTTCTCAGAGATAGATTACGCAAAAAGATTAGTTGACAGCAAATATGGTACTGAAACATGGAACTTTAATTCACTATAGGCTTTTGAATACTAAAGAATAGTATTAGTCTTTGCTAATATGAGGTTACCTATGGACCCGCTATGTTTAGAACACTGTTTGACTGAATCAGAAGAACAACAGTTTGAAGAGAATGGTTACTTTGTTGTAGAAGATGCAGTTCCGCCAGAGATAGTTGAGAAATTGATTGTAGCATTTGACAGAATCGGTGCTGAACACTTGGACAAAGAAGAACTTCCTCCGAATGCAAGATTCAACATACTTGATTTCGTTGGAAGAGATGATATCTTCATAGAGATGCTTGATTGGCATACCACCTTTCCAAAAGTGTGGGGTATTTTGGGTTGGAATATCAAACTCTATCATTCCCACATGATAGCACTTCCGCCGCTGCCTCCTGAAGAACACGACAAGCAGAGACGACTTGGATGGCACCAAGATAGTGGCAGACTCAATATTGAATTAGAGGGAAATCCACGTCCACGGGTGTCATTGAAGGTAGCATATTTTTTGACAGATACATCTGTTCCTGGTAGAGGAAACTTTAGTGTGATTCCCGGAAGTCAAAAACTCAATAAGGTCCAAATGCCTGATGATGACAAGGCTAATCCTGAAATTGCGACACCTGTATATGCAAAACCCGGTACTGCAGTATTCTTTGATCGTAGGTTATGGCATGCAGTGGGTCGAAATACGTCAGACATCACGCGTAAGGTACTATTCTATGGATATAGTTATCGTTGGCTTCAGCCGCGTGATGATATGACGGTGGAACACTATATGGACAAGTCTGATCCGATTCGTCAACAGATATTGGGCAAAAGCACAGGTGGAATGGGATATACCTCACCTGGAGATGAAGATGTGCCACTTCGTGCATGGATACAAGAAAATCTTGGTTCGGAGGCAGTTGCTCGATAGTGCAAAGCAAAATATAAATGCTTCTAAACTGGACCAATTAATTTGTTAAATCTACCAATCACCTCTGCGATCACCCCATAAGTGTGCTTTTATGACATCTTCATTGAGGTCTGTTCCCCAACCCGGCCGCGTTGGAATCTTCATATAACCATCGACGATATCTGGCGTATAGGTGGTCAGGTCATCTTTCCAAGGAACGTCGTCAATATCTACCTCCATAATACGCACATTTGGCAACACAGCACAGAGACTCGCACTGATGTATGTTGCAAGATGACTGTAGTAGTTATGCGGAGCGACATTGAACTGGTATACTTCCGCCAAATCTCCAATCTTCTTTGACTGAGCAAACCCATTCCAAGGCACATCTACCATAAAGACATCTGCAGCCCGTGTTTCAAAATATGGGATATATTCGCGCATATAGTATAGGTTCTCACCTGTACATATCTTCGTTGATGTAGAATCTTTGATTTGCCGAATAGCCTCGTGGTCGTACATATCAATCTCCAACCACAACAGGTCATAAGGTTCCAATACCTTCGCAATACGCATACACGCTTCCGGTTTGAAGTTGAAGTTTAGATCAAGATTTAGACCGACATTAGGTCCAATGGCTTCCCTAAATGTAGCGATTAATGTTTCAATGTGATTCAGTAGTTCAGATGAAACATTGCCATCTGTGGAACCAGGTCCTTGACCGAACCCGCTAAAATAAACAGACGCAGGGTCTCCAGGAATAACGATATTTGTTTTGAGAGCAGTGAACCCTTTATCAACAACTTCACGTCCTAATGCAGCGATGTCATCCATAGTTCTCAGCGGTGGTACACCTATGAGTTCAAAGTAGTTTGCACGTGATGACCCACAATGTGACCAGTAGACCCGTATGTCATCACGGGTTGGACCGCCAAAGAGTTCTATAACAGATATATCCAAAGCCTTAGCTTTGATGTCAACAAGTGCCAATTCAATACCTGCAATTGCCTTTGCAGCTATTCCACCGGGACTCTGTCTGGAACCACGAATCATGTCCCAGAACCGCATTTCGTAAGCGCGCGGGTCTTGTCCTATCAATAAAGGTGTTAAATCTCTGATTGTTCCTTCAACACCATTCGGATTCCTGCCATCACTACATTCCCCGTATCCAGTAACACCCTCGTCAGTCTCCACTTTGACAAAAATCCAAGGTCTCCATCCACCATCAACAATGTATGTTTCAATGTTTGTTATTTTCATAAATGCCTTCAGTTTATATGTGGACGATTTCTCCATGTTTCGCGGATTCAAGCAATGCATCACATACGCGCATCGTGTTTACCGCTACATTTGTCCATTGAGGTTCAAGATTGTTAGACTGTACTATAGAGGAAAAATGCTCAATCATATTAACCTCTTGTATACAAGTGCCTGTTTCATGTTTGATATTATCCGCACCATGTATCCAGAAACGAGCAGATTCTTCTGATTGTGGTATTGTGAAATCATCACAGACAAGAGACGCACGAGTACCCGCTACTTCAAACCATCTGCGAATGCTTGTGTCAAACCCACAGTCTAAAGATGCCATTCGTTCATTATCAAACCAGAGCATTCCTGACAAGTTGTAGTCAACACCGACTTTGTAACGAGCAGTAGCGAAAACATGTGTTGGCATCTCTTCAAACGCCCACAAAATCGCACGAACACAATAGTAGCCAAGATCTCCGAGACACCCACCTGCTAATTCGGGTTTGACTCGTATATTGTTAGTTGGGACACTCCCCCAATTGAAGGTGAATGCTGCAGTCACTCTACGAAGGTCTCCTAAATCGGTCAATTTCTGTTTCATCAAATTGGTGCGTTCATGATGAACCCACATAACACCGTCCATAAGTTGAACACCATTTTGACGGCATGCATCAGCCATCATGGTAGCCTCATCTGAATTCGCAGAAAGCGGTTTTTCACAGAGAACATGTTTTCCCTGTTCTGCAGCTCGTATAGTCCATTCCGTATGCATTGAAGGAGGAAGTGGTATATATATCGCATCCAATGAGGAATCGGATAACAATTCTTCGTAATTGCCATAGGCAGTCTTGACATTGTGCTTTTGCGCCCATGTCATTGCCCGTTCTTCGTTACGACTGGCAATTGCAACCAATTCGGCATTATGTGCCAGACCAATTGCGCGTGCAATTTTATTAGCAATACTCGCCGTGCTGAGTATACCCCATCGAACTGATTGATTAGATTCTTTTTTCATATAATTCTATCCAGATTAAGAACAAATAGTGTATGTGAGAATTCGGGCGAGGAAACCTCGCCCCTACGATAATGTCCGAAGCGACAAATGCCAAAAGCGAATTTGGCGTTGTATTATTCGTCTTTTAATGCTCCAAGACTTTCAGTAAAGGGTGGATGTGCAACACCTTTTTCTGTGATTATCGCAGTGACTAAGGAAGCAGGAGTGACATCAAATGCAGGACTGTATACTTTTACACCTTTGGGTGCGGTCACTTTTCCAAAACCTTCTGTCACTTCTTCGGCAGAACGTTGCTCAATAGGTATTTCATCACCTGATGCTAATGCATAATCTAAGGTTGATGTCGGTGCTGCGACATAAAATGGAATTTCGTGTGCTTGTGCAAGGATCGCGACATTGTATGTTCCAATCTTATTCGCTGTGTCACCATTTGCTGCAATTCTATCCGCTCCAACAATTACACACTGGATTTTTCCCTCTTTCATGACTTGTGCTGCCATATTATCACAGATGAGTGTGACATCAATTCCTGCCTGCATCAGTTCCCATGTAGTAAGACGTGCCCCTTGTAATAAGGGACGTGTCTCATCTGCATATACCTGTATTTGTTTACCTGCTTCGTGTGCGCTGAACATCACTGCTAACGCTGTTCCGTAGTCAGATGTAGCTAATCCACCGGCGTTACAGTGGGTCAAAATCGTGTCGTTTTCATTGAGCAATGCCATACCGTGTTGACCAATTGCCCGACACATTGCTTTATCTTCCTCAATGATTTCTTCCGCTTCAGCAAGTAATGTTTTTTTCAGTTCAGAAATTGGTAGGTCTCTGTTTTCCTCTGCTGTTTTCGTCATCCGATCAAGTGCCCAAAAGAGATTTACTGCTGTGGGTCGTGAAGTAGCAAGGTAATCCGTTGCAGATTTTAGTTCAGATGCAAAGGTATCATAGGTTGTTGCGGTAGAATTCCATATACCAAGCACTGCACCTAAAGCCCCTGCAATTCCTATCGCTGGTGCACCACGAACACGTAATGATTTGATTGCTTCCCAGATTGTTGGAAGGTCATCACAAAATATCTGCTTAAATTCGTTTGGTAAAAGGGTTTGATCAATAAGTTTTATCCTACCATCTTCCCATTCTATTGTTGAGATTGACATTTTGGTTATCGTATACTCCTTTGTGTTCATCATTTATAGTGAATTTTAGAATTACTTTGACAGGTTCAGTTAGAAGAAGAGACTCCGATTCTCAATAACTATTACGTTTCGTCGCGATTCGGAGATCGTTTCTACAAAAAATGTGTTATCTTATTTTAACATGAGTTTGGTGCAAGAAATAAGTTTATAAATAGAGAACTCCTATGGTATAAAGAGATTATACTAATTCTTTATCAAAAGAATTCTCCCTGTGTATTATACAACTATTTTGTGATATTCACGACTTTTTTCTTAAATATGAAAGACAAGAAATTTCTCAATCTTCAAAAGATATCAATACCTTTATCAAACGTAATCGTGTTTGTAGACTTCATATTAGCAAGGTGATGACGATACTTGTGTTATTCCATAAAAACACAATCATCGCACATTTAAACGTTATTATCAGCAAGAGTTGCGATGAGTATTCCCTCACCTTGTCAGTTACACTCGCTTCGTTGGACTTATGGACGAGGTACTGAAACTGCTACAAATGTATCTTACCTCCCGTTATGGAGCTTGTTCTGGGATCGCACTTGCTTGATTCCACAGCAATGCCGATTTGCCATAATCTTTGTACTTCACGGCATCGTGTCTTTGTTGAGAACGCTGCGCGGTGTGACATCGGTTGATTGGTTCTACGGGTTCAAGTGCCATATTATCATAAATGAAATAGGTGAAATCTTAGCGACACAACTGACACCCGCAAACATTGATGATCGTAAACCTATTACACCAAACTCACGTTAGTAAAAGATAGAGGACATCGTATTGGTTTGGTGGTTATATTGCTTGAAGATGATCAAAATATCGTTGTTAAAAGTCATCTCTACAAAATTCCTGTTGAGAACAATTCCTTACTTGATACATATTTTTTATTTTATGAGTTGAGAAAATATCAATCATTTATCGCTGCAAATAGAATTTATTCAAGTGACCTTAGGGGCCATTACTAAAGATCGAATTTGAGAAATACCTATTCCTTATCCAAGTAGTAGTGTACAATCCTTAATTGCCAATGAGATGCATGAAATTTTGGGTAAAATGGTGAATCTACATAGACTTGGCAGGTTTGATAAGAATATCTATGAAAGTGACCGAAAATTCTCAAGTCCAATGCTTTTAGAAATATCAGTTTTGTGAAGAATTGTATATTGTTTGCTTTACCCATTCATCAAGATTCAGGGATTGATGTTGTGAAAGGTATTCTTCAGGTTTCATTACTCTAATCCCAAAATTTTCAAATTCATTTTTAAAATATGAAATTCTACTATCCCATGTGAGAAAGTAATTTCTCCCATACCTATAATGTGTGTGAATATGGTCCCAATCGCGCCAATCTGGACGTTTATCTTTGTTCATGTGATTGAAGGCATCAGAGATTTCAATCGATCCGATAAAATCCATGAATTCAGAAATACCTACTGTGTCAATACCAACTTTCCAATTGTTAAGACGCGCCACTGCACCAATTTCATGAATTAATTGGTTTGGAAGATCGTTAATTTCGTCAGTTGATGATCGTTTTATCAAATCATCGTGAATTCGCCGCGTTACTGCCATATCAATTTCAAATTTTTTACCAAGTTCTAATAATTTTTCCACATATTCAACTTTATCTTGATTATCCCACCATTCTATTATCACGTTTGTATCAAGTGTCACAGTTGGCGGTTTAAAAACATCGTTTATTAATACTATCCCATTTGATTCAACGTAGATAAACATCCGTGATCCACGCCGACCAGGAACATAGACATGGATTTGTATGTTTGGTCGAGTAGTTTGGCCATCAGGAATATTTTCCTTTATCCAGGTAAGCCAGTGGTTCTGTAGCCCCTTGCCAACAGCAGATACATAATCCTTCTCTATATGATCCAATTTTTTTATTTCTGATAAAGAGGTAAAAAAGGGAGAAAAAGTTAATTCAGCATGTGTGATTGGCCGACCAAGTTCCTTTTCTAATCGGGAATTTATATCTTTGAGCACAATATTCTTAACTTGGCTGTGATATTCAAACAAAATTCCATCAAGCGGATTTTCACTCAATATTAGTGAAATTTCAATATCATTCTGTTTAGTAATTTTGGCATTCATGAGTTCTGGGTTCTGTTCTTTGAGCTGTGCTAATAATACTTGAGACAATTCTTGGATTGTAGATTTAAACTCAGCATGGTCCTGTTCCTGTTCTACTTTGAACTCCTCAAACGGAAATTTCGGAAATTCAGGTGTTAAAGAAAAATTATTCATCACAACCTCCTATTAAAAACCCGACTAACGTTTTCTACTATACGGAAGATCTTTGTTTTGCGCCAATTGTCAAAATCTCAGATTTCGTATATAACACTTATTTTGAGAATATCCGCGTTTGATCTAAATCCGTTACCGATTCAACACCAAGGCACGTGGTAGAATATGCGTGTAGTGTTCTGCATGATTTGTCCCCTCGGACATTTGTGTACTGCATGCGGTGCATGTCTACTACTTTAAATTGGACAAGTCAACTGTCCCAATTCCTCGGTCAAACGGAGGTTCTCATCATAGTTTACTGGACAATCTATCACTGAAGGCACATTTTGGCTAAAGGCATCATTTAGTATCGGAACAAGTTCATCACTTCCCTCAACCCGGTACCCCTTTGCACCAAAAGCTTCTGCATACTTAACAAAATCAGGATTCGTGAAATCAATATGAGCAGGTCTTCCAAAACCGTTCATCTGTTTCCATTCGATTAGTCCATAGGCATTATCGTTGAAGATTAGTGTTACAAACGGAACACCCGTCCGCACTGCAGTTTCGAGTTCTTGAGAGTTCATAAGAAAACCACCATCTCCACATACTGCAAGGCATTTTCGTTCAGGATATATCAATTTAGCAACGTACGCGCCTGGAACTGCAATACCCATTGAAGCGAACCCATTAGATATTATACATGTATTCGGTTTATAGCATGGATACATTCGGGCAATCCACATTTTATGTGCCCCAACATCGGATATTAGAATATCATCTTCACCAAGAACAGAACGGACATCGCTCAAAATCTTTTGTGGTTTAATGGGAAACTCTTTATCATCTCTATGCTTTGATAGCTGGTCAAGTATAATTTTACGTAAGGTGTTGGTGGCATATTCAGCGTCTTTGGGATATATTTCTTGTGACATCAAATGCCTAATACATTGTCTAATATTGCCGACTAATTCAACATCCGTAACATAAGACGCATCACTCTCACTCGCTTCTGTATCAATATGTATCAATTTCTTATCTCTATTCGGATTCCATAGGCTTGGATGGTATTCAACAATGTCATAACCGATTGCAATGACAAGGTCAGCACGGTCAAATCCACAAGAAACGAAATCGTGTGCTTGAAGTCCAACACTCAAGAGTGATAAACGATGTGTCCAAGGTATGCTGCCTTTACCCATAAATGTATGTGCAACCGGGATATTCGTCATCTCAGCAAATTGTGTGAGAATTCGGGATGCATTTTGTCGGACAACTCCGTTGCCAGCGAGTATGATCGGCTGTTTAGCATCGTTAATCAATTGTGCAGCGCGTTGCAAACAAGATGCAACAGGTTCAGCCTCACTGTGAAAATCGTGCTGCATAGGTTCAGCATCTATTTGCATTTTTGCCACATCTTCTGGAAAATCTATATGTGTTGCTCCCGGTTTTTCACCTGTCGCTATCTTGAAGGCTTTACTAATAGACTCTGGTATTATATCGGGTAAATGCAGTAACGTGTTCCATTTTGTCATCGGTTTGAAGACTGAAACAACGTCCATATATTGATGGGATTCCTTATGCATCCTATCTAAACTTGCCTGTCCTGTAATGGCTACAAGTGGTGCCCTATCCATATTTGCATCCGCAACGCCAGTTACGAGATTCATCGCACCTGGTCCGAGGGTTGCAAGACATACACCTGCTTTACCTGTCAAACGACCATAGACATCAGCCATGAATGCTGCCCCACGTTCATCACGTGTCTGTATAAATTGAATGTCGGAATCCAACAGTGCATCCATCAAATCAAGATTCTCCTCACCGGGTATCCCAAAAATATATGCAACTTCCTCATTTTCCAAGCATTTTACGGTCAGTTCTGATGCTTTCATTGTAATGCCCCCAAACATGATAATTATTTTTATCTTTACTACCAATACAATTCTATTAACTATAACAGATTAACTCTGATAATTCAATTTGAATGGATTTATGTGATATAAAAACTCTAATATGTTAGTTGAAACGTAATACATTGTCATTGATGTGTAAGGGAGCATCTTCCTACGACCCCATAAGCGTCAATTTAGTAATTCTTGTCTGTCTGAACCAGGATTTACAAATCAACGGTATGAATGCCTTTTGGCATTCCCCGGGATTACAAGATTTACAGGATTAGAGTGTGGAGTTGGTGAGTATATATTCCATTGTAAAGGAGGAAGGGCTACTTTTGCAAAGGAACATTGGAAGACTAATCTCTTATCCTGAAAATCCTGGTTCAGACATAATACATGTCGATGGTTACTTTTCTCGTTCCGAATCTATGGTACTGTATGAGAGAATGCGGACGAGGATACCTCGCCCCTACGATAATATAATAAGCGTTATGAATTGCGCGACTACGAATGTATCTTGTTCTTAAATTGACGCTTATGTTGGTGATACTTAATGAGAGGTATGATATTATATCTGAAGAATTGAATATAGAATTTCATCTAATTCATAAATCATGAAAGGTTATATTAACGTGAGTTCGATTAATAAATAGTATTGTGTGCCAGAAGTCGATCTCTTTGTTATGCTGATATTTACATAACTGAAAGTTCTAAAGATTCAGAGTTTTCAGAGTCAAGAGGAAAACGGCTTAATTTATTCATGTACCACAAACCTATATACCACCTGGTATTACGGGGTAATTATGACTTAT
>JAJDWI010000166.1 GCA_022825665.1 Candidatus Poribacteria bacterium | reverse complement strand
GCTAAAATGTTGTACTTGACAGAAAATGCCAAATCTGTTAGTATGTTCGTAGCAGTCGGCATTGGTTGTAGTTGATGTTGTGGTAGACAGCTAAGCAATGAAACAACTATGTAAAAGCCTTGCGTTTCAATACTGCTAAAGTTCTTTGTAACATCTATTGCACGTTCAGGGAAAGCAGCGTAATAGCTCATCCTATCTAAATCACGTGTACTAATCGTTCGTCCGACCTCCTTGTGAGGTGCAGTTGGGACATCAACTGTTGGAGTAGGCTTTGTCAGACTACTTTGTAGCAAAGGTCGTTGATCCCACGATTTCACAACTAATATAGGGATTGAAGAATCCCACTACTTTAGTTGTGGGAGTATGTCAGACGCTGAGTTCTTCCCCAACGATAAGTCGATATGCCTCTCGATATTTTTCACTCGTCTTGGTAATTACAGTATCAGGCAATTCAGGTGCAGGTGGTTGTTTGTTCCAACCGATTTCAGTTAGATAATCACGGACGAACTGTTTATCAAAACTCTGTTGTGGCTTACCGGGTTCATACAAATCTGCAGGCCAAAATCGCGAAGAGTCTGGTGTGAATACTTCATCTATCAGGATAATCTTTCCATCACGTAAACCGAATTCAAATTTAGTATCGCAGAGAATTATACCTGAGTTTTCTGCATGTTGACTTGCTGAATTGAATAAAGCGAAACTAATTTCAATTAACTGATCTGTTAAGTCTGCACCTATTTGACTTTGCATTTCGTCTATTGAGATCGGTTCGTCGTGTTCTCCTTGTTCTGCTTTTGTTGTCGGTGTAAATAAAAGTTCAGGTAACTTGTCTGATTCTCGTAATCCGGCAGGTAATTTCTGACCGCAGATTTCTCCCGTTTTCTGATACGATGACCAACCAGAACCTGCAAGATAACCACGGACAACACATTCTACATCAACTCGTTCAGCTTTAAGAACAAGCATTGAACGACCCTTAAGTAGTTCAGCATCTGCTTGTAGCTCTTCTGGATAATCCTCTACCTCTGTTGAAATTACATGATTATCAACAACGGATTTGGTATAGTTGAACCAAAATTTAGACAATCCTGTCAGCACTTTACCCTTATCTGGTATGCCATTTGGTAAAACAACATCAAAGGCTGATAATCTATCTGTAGATATAATCAGAAATTCATCACCAAGGTCATAAAGATCGCGGACTTTACCACTATGGAAAGGTGTTAGATTTGTTAATTTTGTAGATGTTATAACGTTTTGAGCCATATTATTCTCCTAAGTAAATACAATTATATTATGGATTATTCCTGTAGTAGATTTTGAAGTGCAATTACAGATCTATTTTGCTCATCAATTTCGCGTGCTTTGCCAATCTCTTGTCGTGCAAGTTGATTTTCACCGAGATAGAAATAACAAGTTGCTTTAAGAGCAAACAGAGCCGCCTCAGATTGATAATCATGTCGATAAAGATACTCTTCTCCATCCGACTGTAAGGCATTATCAATAGCACGAATAGCAGATTGAAAATCAGAGGAATCTTTATTGCGTAAATAAAGCACAGTTGCCAGACCGACCCATGCATCAGCATTTGAAGAATCAAAACGGACAGCATTTTGGAATGCCTCTTGCACAAGTGGTATGGAAAGTGAAAGACTAAGTTGACTCCAACCAACTCCGTTATGGGCATCGGCAAATTCTGGATCTGTGTTAAGAGCACGTTCAAAACTAATGATTGCCTGTGTGTAATCCCCTGACATGTAATGTTGCCAACCTTGTTGCGTATGGGTTGAAGCAGAAGAGGTTTCAGTATCATAATCCCCTGAACAACCAATCACTGTGAGAAGTAAAACAAGGATTATTATAGTTGAGTTAGAAATATATAATTTCAATACCATATTTTACATCCACACATCATCAGTTTCAATCTCTACCCTAACTACTCCGATTTCAGCGTTGACAATAACGGACTACGAAGTGCAACAACCACGGCAATACTGTTAGCAATTATACCAAACCCAAAAATCAATATCAAGGTAATCGTTAGTGATTGCCATGGAAATGAGGGTAGATGTCCCTGTGACCCAAAAATGGCAACGATACCCGCCAGAATCCCAATAAGCATACCCACAGCGAGTAGGAATCCACTTTCAAGGATCAACATATTAAATAGCAGTTTTCGTCTAAAACCGTAAGCCCGTAAAGTTGCCAATTCTCTTCGACGTTCTATGATATTCCGGAATAAAACTAACGCTAAACCGAATGTCCCAAGAAGAACCCCTAATCCACCGAGACTTTGAAATGTAGAGATATATGTATTTTCTACTGCGCGAAAACTTGCCAACCGTTCTGATGCAGACGATACATCAAACCCGTAATCTTCTAATGTCTTTTCAAGAACTTTTTGTGTATCCGCTTGTAATTCAGGCAATGTTTTGATAAGGAAAAATTGATACCCGCTTTGACTTGGAAAATACTTTGTAAAATCGTTATCCGATATAATTAATTGACTCTGAAAAAGACTATTACTTACCGTTTCAATTTGCAGACCTAAATTGTTTCCAAATTCATCTTGAATTACAAAATCCTCTTTTGGGTCATGATGTAGAATCCAACGTAATGAATTATCATCCCCAATAGCATGTATTCTACTCTCATGTCTTGAATCCTCTTGTAAATAATGCCACGGATTTTCATATAACATACCATCTGGTGCACCTAATATCTGTGGCTTTTCAGGTTTATAGAGATTTAGACAACTTACATCCTCACCGGGCAAAACTCTAAACGGGTATATTTCAGATTTAGCTAACAACTCAGAACCTTCAGCATCAAAACCGAGTTCAAGTCTTCCTTCCGCAGTATTCAGACTACGGTGTATAGGAAGGGATGACTCAGCGACAAACGCATATTCTGTCTCAGGCATCGCGTCATGCCGATTTACGCCTACTGCAACTATGATACAACAAGCAAAACTCATGATCATCACAGAACTTTTGCTGTTCATTGGTTGCCATGCCGCATTCTTCAGTCCAAATCTCATACGACTGAGACGTTTCGGTACCCTTTGCGATCCTAACCACTTGTCAAAGACTAACCATCCTGTTGCCAGAATGCCAAGTGCAGAACCTAACAATCTGACTATGGGATGCTTGACCACACTTTCAACTGTGTCGTAAATAAGACTACCATCCTGAGACAAAATCAATATTGTTCCGATATAACCTGTTATTGTTCCAATACCCAATCCTAATGCGAATTTCCACCAAACAATTTGTAATTTTTGTCGTGGTTTATCTTGATGATAATTTACTGTAGGATTGAGTCTATCCATCATAAATGAACCGAATTTACTATTAAACATGAAAAAAACAAACATAGGTAATATAAGTAAAAGAATGACACCATACCAACCATCCATACGGATGAAATAACCAACAAGTATTCCAAAAACAAATCCAAGGAATATAGATATATTTCGATTTACAGATAATTGGGTGCTATGTGTTTTATGTTTTCGTGGTGTTTCATCAAAATCAGTCTCTCCCACAAGGAGTGCTGCGGTTGGTGCCTTCCCAAGTCTTTTGACAACTTGACGAATGAAAAAAACAACTATTACAAGTGTAGCAACAATTCCAATAAGCAAACTCCATCTACCAACATGTAGATCAATAAAAGGTGTTCCTATTGCAGGTAACCACCACGTTTTTAACCCGAATATCATCAGTTGTGCATACCCGATTGCAAGTAGACATCCAAATAAGCTACCGATACCAGCAATTAAGATCCCCTCTAAAAGAAAACGACGACGAATCTTTGCGAGTCTATAACCAACTGCTTGTAGTATTCCGATTTCACGTGACCGTTGTGTTACGCCAATAGCAAAAGTAGCACCAACAAGTGTTGCAGCAGCTAATATAATAAAGATGCTAAGACTACTAAACAACATCCCAAAATCTGTAGAACCTGTAGATGCATTAAGTCCTTCTTCTTGTAAAGATAGGAATTGGAATCCAATCTGTTCTGGCTCAATTCTTTTGAGAAATTCAGTTTTAAACAGTGATTGCGTTGCATTAATATCCATCCCCGGTGCTTTTCCCATCCGAATAGAAGTGAGGTCACCAAACCGATTCTCCCACAGGCGTTTGCCCATATCTAAAGTAACAAATGCCTTCGGAGTCGACTTATATTCATCCCAGTATGCTTCGTCTTTGTTACGAACTTTACTATAATCAAATGGAAAAGGAGGATCCCAATCGGATAGGTTGGTTGTATCGTGGATACCCGGAAATGAGGGTATCAAATCAGTATCTGCAGCGATTCCTTCTATAGGAACAATAGCTTTTAATATAAAATATGCAGTTTCTGTAATATACTCTTCTTCTGCATTGACACTGAAGTATGTAATCTTGATTCTATCACCGATTTTTGCATCCAGGTCATCAGCGGTCCATTTATTCAACACAATTGGTAAATGTAATGGGTTGATAGATGAGAATCCCTTAAGTTTTCTGTTAACCTCTGCTAATGCCTTATCACTGTCAGCCTTTATCTTTCTGCTAACAGGCGAGTTTATTTTATATCCTTCTACATATTGTATGTCTGATTTATCTTTTTGAATTCTTTGTAACGCTTCTCCAATTTTTTCCCACTCTTCACCATCTCTTGATTCGCGTCGCTTGATTTCCTTTTGTTGTTCTTGTAGATATAGATTCTTATCATTTGCAGTTGTAGATCTGTTTAATAGTTCTGTAAAATCTTCTGTTTCAAAAGGTAATGCCAATATGGTTGAATATGGAACTTGAACTGATTTGCCGTTTGCCGCCTCTTGCTGTGATGTATCAACTATGGATACGGAATTCGCAAGATAAGTCAAAGTAGGGAGGGTTGGAATGTTGTTTTCAGATGCGACATTGAGTGCTATCTCTGACAATATCGGTTCAAGAAGGTACTGCTGACTTTGTACTTCGAAATTGTTTTCATTAGATATAATTTTCAAGCCAAGTCCTTCAATCGTAGGTTCAAGTATATCAGACGAAAGCGGTTCTGCATCTGCAGTAAAGACCGCATTGACTTTACCGATCTGACCAATAGCCTTTTGTAAGATTGACAAAGATATATAGGCATTTAGAGGCAGACTTTGATGGGACTGGATACTAAATCTGCCTACGTTGGTTGTTGGAAGAATATCACCGACAATCACACGAAGACTTTGTATCACGTCGTCAGTGTCGCGTGTGCCGAGAAGGAATTCTGGATGAATCTCAGTTGCTTGTGGGAGATTAAGCAGAATCGCATCCCCTACCTTGACGTTCAATTCATTTTGAAGTGCTTCGTTGATAGCAATCTGTGCAAAGGGTTGGTTTGGTGATTTGGTCAAGTCCGGAACATCTTCCAAATCCCAAAAGTCAAAGAATGTATTATCAGCTCCGTAGATGTTGACCTTTGAAGCTCGAAAATCTGTATCCGCCGCGACAACCGTCCCATTCAGCAAAATTGCTGATACCATATTCTGCCGTTTTACGATCTCAGGTTGAAAAAAGCGATCTGCGATAAGTGCATGCTGAATTCTACCAAGCCGTTCTAATGTAATGTTGCGAAGACTTCCACGCATGGAATCTCCAACGATCAATGCCCCTGCAAGTACCCCCGTTGCAACAGCAGTACATAGTGCTACAATAAGATGAATTCGCCAATAGTGTTTTGCAGTCTTCAAAAAGGTTCGCATAGATTCAATTCACAGTCCAAAAGATCTATATCAAACATCAACTATCTTCCGCTGTCTCTACAGAGCAAGTTCCATTAGCAAGTCTAAGATTGTTCTGGAAACGTGAAGCAAGTTCAAGATTATGGGTTACAACGATAAGGATATTTCTTTCTATACTGTGCATTTCAAACAGTAAATCTGTAATATTTTTTGCAGTTGCAGCGTCTAAATTACCTGTCGGTTCATCACAGAGTAGGATGCTTGGACGATTGATAAGTGCACGCGCAATTGCAACACGTTGACGTTCACCACCAGAGAGTTCCGCTGGTCGATGTGAAATTCGATGCGTTAAACCCACACGTTTCAATAAGTCATGTGCAAGTGTGGATACGTCATGTTTCTGTTTGAAGGCAAGGGTAGGAATCAGGACATTTTCGAGGACTGAGTATTGCGGTAATAGGTGATGATCCTGAAACACAAAACCTATTACACTATTCCGATAACGGGCAAGTTCAGGTTCAGATAATTGGAAGGGATCAGTAGTATTGATCTCAACTTTTCCTTTGGTAGGTTCTTCTATAGTCCCAATGATATGTAGTAAAGTGCTTTTTCCAGAACCAGATGGACCTGTGATAGCAACTGACGCGCCAGCACTAAAACTAAAAGATATATTCCGCAAGACTTCTACATTACCAAAGTCTTTAGATAGATTAGATACATTAAGTTGATGGATTTTTCCGCCGGATTTTTGCATCTTAATTAGTATAAATTCCGATCATTTTATGACAAATTTGACAATGTTATTTTATCCTGTCATTTTCTCTATGTCAAGATAAAACAATTATATAGGGTTATCAATACCATTCTAAATAACAACTTTTCATTAACAAAGAACGCGTTCGTAGTCGCGCAATTCATTGCGCCTCTTACATTTGGAATTTATTAAAGTCTCAAAATGTGGTTTTATTTATTAGAATTGGTATAATTTTAAGATTTCTAAGTAGACGAGTGTTACTAAGCGTTTATATCGTATGTCTGAGCGAGTAAAGCGCGAACTCCGACGTGTTGTCTGAACCAGGATGGACAGGATTATAGGATTTTCAGGATAAGAGATTAGTATGCCAATGTTCCTTTACAAAAGGTAGCCCTTTATCCTGGACAACGGAAGATATACTCACCAACTCCTAATCCTGGAAATTCTGAAATCTTGAAAATCCTGGTTCAGACGACAAGCGATTCAGACAGAAAAACCGAAAACTGAATGTCTCTGATGGTGAAATATGGTGATCTTGACAGTTTTTAAATTACGTGATAGATTAGTGTATCAGTTAATGTGTTTTGAGAAAGGATTTGCATGTCTTACAAAGAATTTGCAACAAAACAACCTTTTGTTGTCAACAAAAACCTCGGAAGTGCTGTTGAGGTAGAACCCGAAGAATTAACAAGCACAAATACAGACGGTCTACCCGTTATTATCCCGACACAGAAACAAAAATACGACTTTGACCGTAAAGGATGGTTGTTAATTCCGAATATTTTATCTGAAGCAGAGATAGAGGAAATGCGTGATTTCTGCTATCAATTGAATAATGAACCAGACAGCCTGCCAGAACAAGAACGTTGTGGACTCGGTGGTCCTCTACAGAAACTCGTAGACCATCCTGTTGTTGTAGGATTGTTAAACGAGTTTTTGGCGTATCCACCCGCTGCAAGTGAAGATTGTTACGGGTTTCGTCTTGAAGAATCCGATATCATATTCAGCAGTGACCAGAATGCCAATCATAAACACTCTTCACACAATAAAGGTAACGGTCTATTTCGTCTACCTGGAGATTCTCATATTTACAGATGTGTTCCAGGACGCGGATGGAGCGGACTCACGCGTGCAATATGGGAATTATCAGATGTAAATCAGGATACAAATTACTTTCGGTTTATTTCGGGTAGCCACAAATCCTCCTATCCAACACCAAATACCCTTTACGATGACAATTCACCAATCTGGGAAACCTATGAATGTCCATCAGGTTCTCTCTTCTTTTTTACAGAATCAATGACCCAGATGACTATACAAGAACAATCCGATCCACAAAACAAGAACAGAGTTCAAATCTCAAATTTGTATAACACAGTTGCCAGTCGCTGGTCGAATTGGTTACCTCATCGAAAATTAATAGAAGCGATGCCATCTAAGCGACAAACACTCTTCAGAGAGGTATACGCTGGAGGAAATGTTATCAATGGGGACTTCGGTAATCGCACTTCAGCTTATCCTATAGAAAATTAACATTATTCCTACAATGAATTATGAGAAAGAAACAACATTATGCAGACGTATTCAAACGTTCTACTACCGACAGAGACTTGTGAACTCCCAACCCACAACGCAGATGGGATAGTTGTTCCAGAATTGACTGTGGAACAAAGGTATGAGTTCGACACACACGGTTGGTTTTTGATACCAGAAGTCTATACAGGTACAGAACTAAATGAGATGCAGGATTTTGCTCATAGATTGCATCATGACCCCGATTCAATTCCCGAATATGAACGTAGCACTCTCGGAGGACCTCTCCAAAAACTAATTGACCATCCGTTAGTTGTTTCACTGCTCAATGAATTCACAGCACATCCATCTGTGTCAAGTTTAGAAAGTTATGGCTATACAGTTGAAAGCACGAATCTCTTTTATAGAGAACCAGGAATGGGTGGATTTGGTCCACACAACGGAAACGGATTGCTTCGATTCCCTGGTGATGTACATTACTATAATGCTTTCCCCGGTAAGGGGTATAGTCCACATACTCGTATTGTACGGGAATTGAATGAAGTGAAGAAAGGACAAGGTGGAACACTGTTGGTCACAGGAAGTCATAAATCCGTTTACACAGCACCCGCAGAAATTCAAAATCCAGATTCTGACATTTGGAGCACTTATGGATGTCCTCCAGGTTCTCTTCTATTCTTTACAGAAGCATTGACTCACAGTGCGAATCCTTGGTCAAATACAGACAACAACAGACTGGCGATTTTTAATTTATATAGCCCTGTGGACAGTGGGTATGCAAGAGTATTTAAGCCACATCCTAAACTGCTTGAGGAGATGCCACCGTTGAGACAAACACTGTTCCGTAGTAGATTTGTAGTGGACAGAATCAATAATAATAAATAACGACACACGATATTGAAAGGAGATAGTTTTGGCAAAATCACAACCAAATGTATTATGGATATACGGTGAAGACCTTTCGCCAGATTTAGCATGCTACGGTACACCTGCAGTTGCAACACCAAATATTGACCGTCTTGCTGGTGAAGGAACGCTTTTTAAGAATGCTTTTGTAACTTGTCCTGTCTGTTCACCAAGTCGTTCTGCCCTCATCACAGGGACATATCAAACCCATTTTGATGCTCATAATCACCGCAGTAATCGTGATAAACCTTTACGTTCAGATATGAAACTCATCACCGATTGTTTTCGTGAAGCAGGATATTTCACCAGTAACAGTCCTGGACCACCATATAACCGTCGCGGAAAAACCGATTTTAACTTTCATCGTGAAAATCCTTTTGATGGTATTGATTGGAGTGAACGTGATGAGGGACAACCCTTTTATGCACAAATCAACATTCCTGACACACATCGGGTCTTTAAACCTTTTCCGGATCGTCCAATCAATCCTGATGACGTTGAATTGCCATCTTACTATCCTGACCATCCACTTACACGAAAGGATTGGGCACTCTATTTGGAAAGCATCCAAATTTTAGATAGAAAGGTTGGTAAGATTCTCGATCGATTAGATGAAGAAGGTCTCACAGACAATACCATTGTCTTTTTCATCAGTGATCACGGACGTGCTCATATCCGGTGCAAACAATTTCTCTACGATGGCGGAATCCGAATACCATTGATTGTGCGTTATCCAGGAAATGTGGACGCAGGAGTTGTTAGCGATGAACTTGTTAGCGGTGTAGATTTTATGCCAACTTCACTATCTCTCACTGGAATTGATATACCAAACTATGTACAGGGACAAATCTTTCTCGGATCAGAAGCAACATCACGTGATGCAATCTATGCTGCACGTGATAGATGCGATGGAACTGATGATCGCATCCGTTGTATCCGCACAAAACAGTATAAACTCATCCGTAACTATCATCCTGAACTTCCATATATGCAGTTCAATGGATATAAGAAGCTACAATATCCTTTATGGACATTAATCCGAATCTTATCTGAAAAAGGTGAACTGACTGAAGCACAGCAACATTTTCTGAAACAGACACGTCCAGATAAAGAACTATATGATCTTCAGAATGACCCGTATGAAGTCAACAATCTTGCGAAAAACAATAGTTTTAATGATGTTAGAATTGATCTCAGCAACAAATTGGATGAATGGATCGCTGCGACAGGAGATATGGGTGAAACACCTGAATCTGAGGAAACCAAAAATTACTGGGATAAAAACATGGATGATAGTTTCAGTAATAAAATGGAGAGTCGTGGTCTTTCACCAAATATTAGTGACAAAGATTATCTCGGCTGGTGGGAAAGCAAGCTTTTAAAATGAATATACTTAGAATGTATCTCATTAATCCGATTATTAGATGGCATTCTATGCTCTCACCGCAGGCTATTTCATTGTAGGGGCGGGGTCTCCCCGCCCGATGTTTCAATCTATAAGAACAAACACAGTACACGGATTACACTGATGAAACCAAAATTTAATGCAGATAACCGACTAAACCTTACAACTATCTGTAAAATGAATAAACAGAAACACCCCATATCAATCGAATTATTACCCATGCACCTCCAACAATAAATTCCCCAAGGATTAACCCTAAAAACAACGGTAAAACACGATGATATAGTCGTATTCCACCGAATCTTAAGATCAGATTCTTAGCCGTCCAACTAATAAATACTGAAAACCATAACCACCCAAAAGTCCACATACTACTTGCCACTGCATATCCTGTCGGATGAAAAGGAAATGCAGGAAAACGAGTGCGCAACCACCACAACAATCCCGTAAACAGAAAACCTATTCCCATGAATGCTACTGCAGGTACGTTTGTTTCACTTGGATAATATAACCAAGTTCTCAGTCTATTATACCCTCCGTTGCCCAACCCCGGATTTGCACCAATATCATACGATACAACTAAATATGACCAAAACGATGCAAGAATCCCAAAAACCACTGCACACATCATAGCGATAGTAATTTTCCAAGCTTTCATATTTCCTACTTCTGCAAGTTTAAACCCTTCCAACGTGTGTGGCATCGGATGAGCACGATAACCTCGATTAAATGCGTAAAACAGAGACATCATCGTAAGACTTGGTGGTGGTATAGGTCGAGATCCAAGCGAATCCAAGATGAACTGTCTCGGATTTGCAACAAACATTTCATGGGTTGGAGGACCTACTTCTGCCCGAACTCGTGTAATGCCAAGTGCAAGGAGATAATAGATTAGAAAATACAAGGCAATCATCCAAACAACCATACCTCCATAATTTGAGAAGATAAATAGGAATAACACTCCAGCAAAAAGACCTATTAACGGAAGTCGATAGTCTGTTGAATCTCTCATCTCGGGAGTAAAATTATGTGTTGACTGAGTTACAGAGTCTCTCACTTTAAATGAACTAATCACGCTTCTGAACATTGAGTAGAAGTGTTTTCGTCCACCATAGAGAGCAAAACAAGCAATAGCAAGGTATGCCCCAACACCTTGTGGACCATCATAAGGAAAACCGGGTAGTACCTGTAAACCCATAGCCCTACCCAAAATACGTTCTCCCTTCCAAAACAGGTAAAAAAACCAGAGTGAAAAGGACATTTCCAACGGCATTAAATAAGCAAGTCCAACTCCAAATGATAGTATATAAACGGGTGTCCAACCCATAGCATCCCAAGGCTTTTCAGTAAAATAGATTCCTAAGTCTGCGTTACGTACCGGTATCTCAGGAAATACCGGAAAGAATGCATGTATACCGTTTATCAAATCAATTCCACCCGCAATTGCAAAACCTGCCCATAGGAACTTGTTTTTAAAGAGCCTTCCATCCGAGTGAGTCATCTCTATAGGTAGTCTAACGATCGGATATGTCAATCTTTCACGTTCAATCCATTGCTTACGTATTAGTAGGTCAATACAAATCATAACCCATATCACAACAGACAGAAACAGTGTCCACCATAGAATCGGTTCCCACCAAGCAGTCATATACTTTTTGGTGTAAAAAGTTGTATCCCCATCATAGAAATCTTGTAATACCGATAGGTCGCTCAGTGTCATCCAACTGGGTAAAAATCTCCAAAAGAGCGGTTGCCATTCATTTTCTGGTGTGGCAAACCAAAACCCGTTTGGAATAACTGGTACAACGGTTTGCATCATATCGTGTCCAGCAATCGCTGATGATAATGACAGCATAACAAATATCGTAAGTAACTCTCCCTGTCGAAGCGCGAAACGAGGTATTAGTAATTTTATTAGGAAATTTAGTGATATTAACACTGTCAAAGTTATCACAACATTGTAGATAAGCGACATTGTTGTTGGTAAAGTACTCCAAAAACGGAGATGATTCGCCATAATGAAATAGGTATTAGGTGGGATGAGAATGATACCTATCAGTATTGCACGAAATGTAACACCCGGCTGTTTATTTTCCTGTGGATGTATGTTTAGGTTCTGAAATATTGATGTTTTTTTCATAGGTTAAGTTACAGTGTAGTGATACAGCCAAGTTTACTACACTTCAATAGATGTTTATATGTAATACTTAAGAAATCTACCGGCAAATTCTGATCAGTAATGAAAATATAAGGAGAGATAAACCACATAGAAAGCATGTGTTCCAAATCCACAACTGAGATATGTCGGATTGAAGTATTGTTAATAACGAAGAGAATGGACTCAATACTTCAAATAGTGGTATTGAATTAAAAGGTGTAATCGGTAACAACGGTAGAAATGTAAAGGCAAGTATAATACCATAACCGATTCCTTTTGCATGAATAAGAGGTAACCATGTTGCGAATACAATACCAATTAACGTGAAGAATATACAACTTACAAACAATACTGTCCCACATTTAACCAAATGAATTAAGGGTAATCCCCCAATGTAAATTGATAAAATGAATAAGGGAATTGTCAAACATATACCAGATAATGCCCAGATCACAACAGCAGCTATTTTTCCACACAAGATTTTCCAGTTTGCTAAAGGTGATAACATCAGTATTTTAATGTTAATGTAATTTCCCCGCTCTTTGTTTTCAAACCTTGTCCCTTCCAAATTCACTGATTCGATAGCATGTTTTGGAATGTGAAATAGTGATAAGAAAATACATATAACTATTACAGTATATGTTTGTTTACCAACATCCAGTGTAATTCTACTTTGATTAGTATCAATTGCTTGTGCATAGAATTCTATAGCAGCAACAATAAAAAGAAACACAATTACAGCAATGACTATGAACTGAAATAATAGGTATTTCCTTGTATTAGTAAATGAGCGAAGGTCTTTGAGGATAAGTGCAAACATATAATGCTTTCAATGTGATATATTGTAAATAACGACACCCCAATAACATACTTAACGTGAGTTGGATAATTAAATCCAATTATCGCTGTAGGTGCGGTTTCGTCTCTCAATCCAACCTACGGAGATATTCGTGTTTGATTTATCGAACTCATGTTACTTATGATTTTATCAAGAAACTACATTCTTGTCCATTCATTGAATTTCATTGACGCAATCATAAATTGATGTTATTTTTAGTACCGATGTTGAGATGATTCCAAACCTAAGGTAACCTGTATTTTAATCAAGGAGTAACCTATGTCCAAACTCAATATAGCTTTAGTCGGTGCTGGTAGACGCGGTGGCGGTTCACATCTACCGGTAATTGCCAAACTCAAAGATGTATACAATCTTGTCGCAATTTGCGATATAGACGAAGAAACGGCAACCAAGTATGCCAAGCAATATGATGCCAATCCATATACCAATGTCCGTGATCTGGTAGCACATGAAGAAATTGATGTCGTAGATATCACGGTTCCGGGAGTAGCACATCATGCTATTGCATGTTTTATGGCAGATGCTGGCGTACATATTCTATGTGAAACACCAATAGCAGTAACGCTTCCGACAGCGGACCTAATGATTGAAAGTGCCAAAGCAAACAATGTCAAACTTGAAGTAGCAGAAAATTACTACAGAGCACCACGCGAACGATTTCTGTCAAAAGTGATTGAAGCAGATGTTATCGGTGATGTGGCACGGATATACCGAATTTTCTACGAAGGTGGTTACCACGGTATGAGTATGCTTCGTCTACGTGCTGGTGGAAACCCAAAATCTGCTCTCGGTATCACACAATCAAGTCCAGTTATACCGATAATAGATCGTATGAAACGCAATCATACAAGCGAAAGATGGAGTCTTGGGTTTATTGAATTTGATAACAGTGCCACTGCATTAATGGTGTACTCAAATGTGATTCATGCTCGATCTCTTGGAAGAGGGCAAACAGGTATCTCACAAATTGACGGTAGTAAAGGAACAATCGTTGGAGAAGATATTTATGTGACACCTGAGGCAGATTTACAATCAGGTGCGAAAGGCATACCCCACCGTGCCAAACGCACAACAATTGACGTTGACGGTGTGGATGTAATAGAAAAGATAGAATTAGAACTTCCTGAGCAAACAGTGACGTGGGAAAATCCGCTTAAGAACTATCCCTTATCTGAGGGGCAAAGTGCTGTAGCGGATGAACTTCTCAGCATAGCAACCGCAGTACTCAATGATACTGAACCAGAATACGGAGCTGCACTTGCAAGACAAGATCAAGAGATGAATATTGCAATGAACGAATCTGGCAAACGTAGTCGTGAGACGTTGCTATTCCCAATAAAGGAACTAACCGAAACAGAAAATAGTACGAATGCAAGCTATGAAAAACAACATGGACATCCCATTGATGACATTGAAGCAGGAATAGATACCTTCTTTCCCCGTCGTTGACATGATAGCATTGGAACTGCATAAATTCAGGATAATATGCAGAACTAATTTACCTAAAATAATTTGTCAATATTGCTTGTATGTGATATACTATCAATAACATCAGTCTGCCATATCTTATCATAGGAGGAAATAGGAACATGGGGTTTGGTAGTATGGAGATATTTATAATTCTCCTGATTGCGTTGGTAGTGTTCGGACCGCAAAAATTACCAGAGATGGGACGATCATTAGGAAAAGCTATCCGTGAATTTAAAAGTGCTGGTGATGAAATCAAAGATGAAATAACAAAAGCTGCTGATGAATTGGAAAATGATATAGATGATAAAAACGACCCACCCAAATCTGTGTGACTCCGTGAGTAGGCAATGAGATGAAAACTAACGATGTGGCAATGACTTTCTGGGAACATCTTGAGGAACTACGACGACGAATAATTAAATGTCTTATCGCTTTAGGAGTTTTTTCCGTTCTTGGCTTCGCATTTTCAAATCCGATCTTATATGTGCTTAAACTACCAATGCAGAGTCCAATTTCAAACTTTGTTGTTACTGCAATTGAAGCAACTGCAGGTGATGATGGTTCAACACTCGGTTTTCTGGCACTTTCTCTGAGATCAGGCACATCAAATGTAGAAGCAGAACTGATTCTAACTGGTCCTTTTGAAGCTATAATGGCTTACCTGACAATCGGAATAACTGCTGGAGTGTTGCTTTCATTACCAATCATTTTATATCAAATCTGGATGTTTGTCTTTCCTGCATTGAATCAAAAGGAACAGCGATATGCTTTACCGCTTTTCACGACAATAATTTTCTTCTTTCTTCTTGGAGCAGTCTTTGCATACTTAATTGTAGTACCAGTTGTGTTACAATTCGCTGCTGGACTATTTCAAGAATTGAATAATCTCTGGGATTTGAAAGGATATCTCAAATTTGTAACTGGGTTAATTTTAGGGTTTGGTATTGCTTTTGAGTTACCTATCGTAATGGCGTTTCTTGCGCGTATCGGGATAATTGATTCACGCGGATTTCGTGGAAAACAACGTATTGCATTATTAGGTATCTGCGTAATATCTGCCTTGTTAACTCCAGCAGACCCAGGTTCAATGCTACTGATGGCGATTCCACTCTTTTTCTTATATCAACTTGGTATATTTTTTGCATTTCTCGTTGAAAAGGAGGCTGAAATATAATGGCTAACGAATCATTGAGACAACAACTTAGTCTGCTCTACCAACTTCAGGAGCATGACAGAGAGTTGTTGTCAATCCATGAACGTTTTAATTTAATCCCTCAACAAATAAAGCAGTTAGAAGCAAATGTCACAAAATCAAAAACAGATATTACAACTAAGTCAGATGAACTCGCAGAAGTAGAAAAATCTCTGCGATCAAAGAACGCTGATTTAGAAATGAATGAGGTGCAACGCGAAAAATATAGGACAGAACAACGTGAAGTCACTTCAAATGATGCATATATTGCACTGGAAAACCAGATTGAATTTCTTGATCAAAAGGATGACCAAACAGAGGGTGAAATCTTAGAACTTATGGAAACTGCTGATCAGTTGAAGGAGGAATTGGAAAACCTTGAAGCAGAGGTAGCACGTGAGGATGAGAATACTGATAAGAAAACAACTGAATATCAAGAGGAACGCAAAAACCTAAAGGCTCTTATTGATGAAAAGATGAAACAACGCACACAATATTTACCAAAAATTGACAAGAAACTCAGCACACTTTACCATCAATGGATTGAACGAAGAAAGGGTGATTTTGTTGCTTTAGGTAAAAACGGTACTTGTGGTTGTTGCCGACTAACAATTCAACCTCAGAACCTTAAAGAAGCTCAAAAATATGAGAAACTTGTATTTTGTGCAAGTTGTAAGCGAGTCCTCTATGTAGAACCACCGTCAACGGACATACCTTATCCGTAGTGTAGCCAATTAACACGTTCTCACGTTGATATAATCAGTGGAGAAGAACTTATGCCTTTTTTGGATATCAAAAACCAACCAGAAATACAGGTATTCGACGGTGTTACAATTCGGACAATTCATGGTGAAAAACTGATGATATCCTATGTTCAACTGCAACCTAATAGTAGAGTTGCTGAACATAGCCACCCACATGAACAGATGGGAATGGTACTGGAAGGCACCTTTGAATTGACTATCAATGGAGAATCCCGTTCCCTCAAAAAAGGTGATACATACCTGATTCCCTCTCATGTAAAACACAGCGCAAAAGCATTCGACACAGCAGCAACAGCACTTGACATATTTAGCCCACCCCGGGAAGATTATATATCTTGACAACAAAGTTGTATCATTCCATTCATGAGTTAACGCAAACAAGTTTGGTCAAGGCAGGAATAAGTCTCCGTTCTGGAGGAGTAAGCACAACTCCATTTACATCATTAAATTTGGCATTACACCTCGGTGACGATCCAGCAGCTGTTTTACAAAACCAACAACGCTTTTCAGATTCTACTGGAATCAAAACTCTTAAATATTGTAATCAAATCCACAGTGATACAGTCATTAATGCAGATAAAATTCCACATTCTGGATGGTTGACTGATCAACAGAATACATCCGAAATCATTGGAGATGCACTGATTTCGACACAACCAGATGTAACATTGGGAGTGTTTACTGCAGATTGTGTGCCAATTTTTATCTTGGATATAGCAACACCAGTAATCGGAATTGCACACGCTGGATGGCGAGGAACATACGCCAGAATTGCAGTTAAGACCATATTAGAAATGAAAATCAATTTTGGAACTGATACAGAAAATTGTATTATCCATTTAGGACCTTCTATTCAAAAGTGTTGTTATGAAGTGAGTTCTGAACTGTTGAAACAATTTATAGAACTATTCGGAAAAGACGTACACAATGGACAATGTCTATGTCTACAAACTGCTAATCTCTATCAGTTAGTAGATGCTGGTGTTCCACATGATTCTATTTCAATTTCTCCATATTGCACTGCATGCAATACCGACGATTTTTATTCATATCGTGTTGAAGGAGGGCAAACAGGCAGGATGTTATCTTTTATTCAACTCATATAGATACACAACACAATACGAATTTTGCCAGTTCACACTGTATTGGTATTCGTTCTAATGAAAATACCATTTCACAGCGAATCTCAATCACATATTGACACTCAAACAAATTTGCATTGCCACGAAAAAAATGGTATCATTAAGTGATAATGCAATCACTCGGTCTCAGACCAAAGTGAGGATTGAAATGCGGTCCTTTTTTGCATTGTTATCAATCTTAACATGTATTCTCGGTCTCATAATTATTATTCGAGGTTGTGTCCATCCAAATAAATATCAAAAGGAATTGTCAAAAGAAATTACCACTGCAGTTAGGGTTACACAAATATATGCTGAGGCAACACATATTGTTGTGGTTGGAATTGGGATAATATGTCTGGGAATATTGACAGCATCCATCGGTAGACTGATACACACAGACGAAATAAAAAACTTATATAGAAGTATCATCAAAATCTTCAAAAAGAATACAAAAGATTCAGATCAATAAATGAATTGTGTAAGGAGAATAGCAATTGAAACAAATTGCTGAAAACCTTGCAAGAGTTAAGGAACAAATTAACGGAGCAGCGAAACGCAGTGGACGTACAGCAGATGCAATTAAGCTTGTTGCTGTAACAAAAGGTCGTTCAATAGAAGAGATACAGACATTACTTGATGTTGGACAGAACTTACTCGGTGAAAACCGTGTACAAGAGGCAAAGCAAAAGTACGATCAAATACATTCTATTTCATCAATACTTTTGGACAAACATGTTTGTGAATGGCATCTTGTTGGACATCTTCAGCGAAATAAGGTTAAGTCTGCATTAGAAATGTTCACATTAATACATTCTGTTGACAGTATGCGACTTTTAGTGGAAATAGCAAACAGAGCAGAAAATAGAAACCAAAAAGCAGATATTTTAATCCAAATAAATACAACTGGTGAAGAAGGTAAATTCGGTTTAAAATCAAACAGTGTAATCGATTTTATTGAAAGTTCTTTGTCCTATCCACATGCACGCATTGTTGGGTTGATGACGATGGGAAAGTTTACTGCATCTGCAGATGAAAACCGGAGCGCATTTGCCCTACTTAGATCTATATCAGAGACAATTACTAACAAGAAGTTTCCAGGTATAACGATGCAATACCTATCAATGGGTATGACAAACGATTTTGAAATTGCAATTGAAGAAGGAGCAAACATCGTAAGAATTGGGAGAGCTATCTTTGAAGGTGTAAATTGACTCATTAGATCATCTAAGATTGTTATGATGTAGAAATCACAATCATTTATAGTGAAACTTAAAAATAAGTGCACACTCCCCGGTAGATGCGGTTTCCTAACCGCATTTATGAGGCTGAATAAACAGCGGTTCGGTTAGGAAACCGAACCTACCGTAGTGTGTAATAATTATGGTTTTACTATAAGGTTTGTAGAAACTAAAGTTTGATTGGTTATTAGTTGCGTTGTGTTAGGAGTATCATGGTGATAGAAAACATGAACTTAGGAGTGATTGGTGTTGGAAAAATGGGCGGTATCATTGTTAGGAGTATCGTTGACCGTCTGTTACCATCAAAACAGATCTTGATTACAGATCTTGATAAGGAACTTGTTGCAAAAATCTGTCAGGAAAAAGGAGTAGAATCTACGTCAGACATTGAAAGTTTAATTGATCGCTCTGATGTTGTATTATGTGCCGTTCCTCCAGTGGCAGTTCCACATATCCTCCCACAAGTTGCTTCCTCACTTTCTTCACCACAATGGGTAATTAGCATTGCCGCAGGTGTGACAACAGAATCACTTGAATCCTATTTTAATAAGCCGCCTCCTATTGTTCGTGTAATGCCAAATATAGCAGCATCTGTTCAAGCAGCAATTTCTGTATTAACCCCTGGCAGTGCTGCAAATGAAAATCATATTACTGTAGCACAGCAGATATTTAACACTTGCGGCACGACATTAGTAATGGAAGAGCGACATCTGAATGCGGTAACAGGTGTTAGTGGTAGCGGACCTGCGTATGTTGCCCTTTTCATAGAAGCAATAGCAGATGCAGGAGTACAAGTCGGTTTACCTCGTCAGGAAGCACAAACTCTCGCAATCCATACCGTTTTGGGAGCAGCATCAATGTTGGCAGAATCGCAGGAGCATCCAGCAATTTTAAAAAACCGGGTTACAACACCAGGTGGAACAACGGCTGCAGGACTCCACACGCTTGAGAGTGGTGGTATCCGCGCTACAATCGCTGAAGCTATTATAGCTGCTACGGAGCGTGCCAAACAACTTGGCACAAATAAATAGGTAAGGATAATAATTACATGCCGTATCTCGCACTTCTTCTGAGTCGTTTGCTTGAAATTTACACATTGATTATTTTTGTAAACGTTTTCCTCTCATGGATTGTTTTTAGTACACAGAACGAAACTGTTCGGCGCATCTATTATTTTACTGGTCAGTTTGTAGACCCAGTTCTTCAACCAATTCGTAATGTAATGCAACCGATGAGTCGCAATATAGGCATTGACTTTTCACCAATTGTATTGATCTTTTTAATTTTACTTCTCAAAAGGATGTTAGTACCATAGGTGTCCTTATATCTGCGTATTGCAATTGAGATGTTCAACAAATAGTGAACATAATCCTAAAATGGCAGACAATTTATGAAAAAGGCAAATTCTAAATCCATGAGTTCCACTACAAAAAGAGCAAATACCAATAAATCAAAGAAGAATGACCAAACAACTACGCACAAAGAAAACATCATACAGAATACATGCGAAGAAAAAATACTCAATTTGTGGGAAAAACGAAAAATATATAATGTTGATGATAAGACAACTGAGTTGCCAAATTATGTGATACGTGAAATGCCCACTCCTGTTAATCGACTCAGCATTGATACCCTTTGTAGAAAAATCCACCAAGATATATTTTTAAAATACGAAACGATGCAAGGGAATACTGTTTCCTATTCTCCTCATTGGGAAACATTTCCTTTTAGCATTGAGGCGAGTGTCATAAAAGAAAACATTGCTTCTACTCCAGGAAATATCATTAATTTCAGAAAAAAGTGCCGACAATTATTTAGCGAAAATTTGAAATCTCAACAGGAAAAACTACGAAATCTCGGTATATTTGCAGATTGGTCTTCATCAGACAAGACCTTGGAAGCACGACACGAAACAAAATTATTTAGTTTCTTTGATAGACTAAGGGATTCTAAATATTTACGTGATGAACTAAAACTCAGTCATTGGTGTCCACAATGTGTTGTTCCATTAGAAATGGGAAAAACAGTTAATCCTACATTAAAAGAAATAAACTATTCATTTGTAAAGTTTCCATTCAACAAAGGTTTTGAAGAATTTGGTAAAGATATCTTTTTCGCCGTGCGTTTTCCAATGACAAATATATGGGAAATCGCAGGAACAATTGGATTAGGTATTTATGAAGGCACTGACTTTTATCTGACAGAATTTAAAAATCAGTATATTATCTTTTCTGAACTGCAATTGAAAAAACTTGTTGATCCAAAAGCAAAACGTAAGAAATATCCAGAACCGATAGCAAAATTAGATTCAAGTCAACTAATTGAATCTTTTATTTCACACCCACTATTTTCTCTATCCGAACTGCCTTTTGTAATAATTCCTACCGAAATCATTGATACCATAACGGATCCATCTGAAAGAAATGAATTAATTGATGGTATCATTCCAATTAATCCAGCACATCATTTACTTAGTTATCATATCTATAATCTATTACCGGAGATACGGAATTCTGTAAATACGAAGCATCTATCATCAACATCAATAACCCCCATCTTTGATGAAACTGGTCGGTTTACTGAAGATGCTGAAACGTTATGTGGATTAAATCTAATAAATGCTGGACAGTTAATTACTGATGAATTAGAAAATCTCGGGTTATTAATGACAGCTGGAAAACACAAAACTGAACAACTTGAATGTCAGCATTGCAATGATTTATCGGTATTACGCCCATACAGACATTGGGCATTTTCATCTACTTCTGACGGAATTGCAGATGAAATCTCAACATCACCTGAATACTGGGAACATTACGACGATTCCATACGGGAAGATATTCAAAATGTGGTGATGCAGGTATCGGATATGCAAATTTCTTCACAGAGACAATGGGGTATCCCTCTCCCTGTATTAAGATGCGATAATTGTAACAACCTTATTACTGACAAAAAAATCATGCGTGCTGTTCGAGGTTCTATTCGACGCGGTTCTGAACATTGGTTCCGTTTGAGCGTTGAAGAATTATTACCTACTGATGCTATTTGTATGAATTGTCATTCTAAGGACTTCAGGAAAGAATCAACTTATATTGAAAGTTATTTTGCAAACTTACTGCAAACACTTGATACATCGGATTTCAAAAAGTCGACAGTGGAAACTGCAGTAAATGTTGCATTTGCCCCGAGAAATGCCTTTTTAAAATGGTTAGGTGAATTGAGCGTGTTGTCAGTCTGTCTTCAACTCAGTAGACCTTCAAAAGAAAGCCACCCATTTAAACATTTGAAACTACATGGAATTGAAGACGCAGTTTGGGAAATTGAGCTGCAAGATGATATCCTCCAAAAATATCCCGCGGATGTCATCAGACTTATTTCAATATCACCCGATTTATATCAAGTACGACTTGATAAAGACGGGGTACAACAACTTGATAATTTAATAGAAAAACTTAATAAAAAATATACACAACTCAAAGAGATATTTTATAAGGCATACCAATTATTGAACGAAATCAATACGAAGAAAAACTCCAATAAACAAAATCTTTTCTCAATTAATCCGAAGAAACAATTTTATGAAAAACTACCAGAACAAGATTCGTATGCAATTTCTTTAACTAATCAACTTTTGAATAGTTATGAAGTTGCTTATGAGAACGGAGAGTTTTTCAATATGTGGCAACTACTTTATGATTATTGTAAAAAGGATCTAAACTATTATATCGGATTATGTCAATCAGATGTCACAGATTCAGCAATAATTACATTATCTGTAATATTCAAAATACTCATTCAACGTATTGCTCCATTCCTTCCCTATTTGGCAGAAGAGGTATATGCTGAAGAATTATCTTCTGATAGAAGTATATTTGAAGAAAAATGGAGTTTGTTACCACAAATTGTTGGAAATAACGACACGAATGACAAGTGGAATCGTTGAATGTACAAGTTATAACTATACTTCTATAGGAATACTTAGGAATTCAGGTACCCAAGCCTGAAGGCATGGGATTGTTCAATCCTCTGCCAGACTTGATGTTCTTCGGTCTTGGCTCGTAACTTTACTTGTATGCCACCGAGGGGTCCCAGCGACCCACGATACAGAACCTCAGACACTTCCGACTTCGGAAGTTGTTCGAGCGAACTATCGTCTTCGAGTTACTTGGATACCGCTATGCACGTATCCCTAAAACAAGACACTTCCGACTTGTTGCGGAAGTATGTTATCAAGTTTGACATATTTTGTCAAGGAAAATATGGGATCGTGGGATCGGGCATTCCTCCCAAGTTTAAAAACTTGGGCTTCCTGCCCGAAACGTTGGTGAATTATTGATTCTAATATTTTTGGAACAGTTCAATCAATAACTCTTTAGGTTCATTTCTTCTGAGTTTATTGAGTGCCTCAACTTCAATCTGTCTAACACGTTCTCTGCTGATTTCGAGCTTTGTACCGATATCCGCAAGTGTGTATTCTGTTCCATCAATTAACCCGTATCGTAGTACAATGACGTGTGTTTCACGTGGATTGAGGGTCCTGTTTAGGACTTCTTCCAAAACTTCAATTTTTGAGTAATTGACTAACTCAGTTTCCGGTGTGATTTGAGAATTATCTGGTATCATATCCCGAATCGGCACCTCTGGTGAGGTATCATTGATTGGTGCATCTAAGGAAATAGGGTCTTTAGTTGCTTGCAGAATCTCATCAACTTTTTTCTCGGTGAGTTTTACTTCCTTTGCAATCTCTTTAATAGTCGGTTCTCTCCCGAGTTTCACGGTTAGATTTGACTGCACCTGTTTAATCAGTCTACGTGTTTCACCGATATAGCAAGGAACACGAATGATCTGTCCTTGCTGGTCTAATGCGCGTTTAATGGATTGCATTACCCACCAAGTGGCATAAGTGCTGAAACGGTATCTAAGGGTATGGTCGAATTTCTCTACAGCTTTCATAAGTCCAATGCTACCTTCTTGCATTAGATCAAGAAAGGTCAGAGTTGTTTTGTTGAAATGGTGTTGTTTAGCAATACTCGCTACTAATCTTAAGTTTGCTTCTACAATTTTCCTTTTGGTGTCGTGTGCAAGTTCGTCTGCTTCTCTAAGTTTAACCAACAACGTTTTGAGATTGACCAGATCAGATTGAAGTGTTTCTAATAGTGGATTTAGTGTGCTGACATTCCATTGAACTTCAGGAGATTGTTCGACCTTAGAATAAGTTATTTCTTCTAAAAACTCAGTGGGTAATTTATCAAGAAGTTGTGCTATCTCATATTGTGTTAATGCAAATGTCTCAAGTAAACGAGTTTCTTCTTCCTCATCAAGCGGTGTTGCATTAATGACTGAATCATATTTTTGTTCTACTATTGGCAACCTATTTAATTCATTTTGGTTGCGAGCTGCAGAAATGCTGGTTCTAATTGCACCTCGTGCATATACTCTAAACTTTTGACCACTTGTCGGTATCCAAGTTTCAATAGCATTAATTATACCGAGATAACCTGCTTGAATTATTTCAGGAGACACAACATTTGCAGAATCTGGTTTATTTACATATTTTTTCAGGAGATGTAAATTACCCATCAGTAATTTAGTCTTTACATTCTCTAACTTTTTCCGTTTACGTTCCAGCATTTGCAGTAGGTCTTCAATGGATTGAACGTATTTTGTAATTTGATCTATAATTGTACCATGATCTGTTTGTACAGGTTTTAACCTTTTCTCTGGTGTGCGACGGTTTTTTACCGGCATTTCTAATGTGTTTAGAACCCAGTGCGGTAGTCTTTTGAAAGATGCATTGAATCTTTGTATACCGTCTTGGTATTCTTCAAAGAGTGCTTTCTCTTGAGACGCTTCTAAAAGTGGTGTTTTTGCTATTGTTTGTAAATATGCGAAGGTCTCATCCTTAACGGGTGCTGAATATTCCTCTTTTTTTTCATCCGGAGGATACAGATCATAATCCACTGAATCGTTGGTGAAAAAGTCTTTCATTTATTTATTCCTCATGTATATGTAATTACTATATAATTACATACACACTAAAATAGACACTAATGTTCCAAACCTTACTACGGGATATCTGTCAAAATTATCGATATATACTGTATTAGAACATGAAATTATCAAACAATTAATTTAATAATGTCTTACAGATAAGTCTGTCACACAAGGTTCCTATCAATGCGATTGACTATCGTCAAAATCTGAATATCGAATTAAATCTAATAAATAATAGAGGTAATCTATGCAAGAAAAAAGTAATAGTAATGTTGTTGAACGTATATCAAAAGGCGAATCTTTTGCAAGTGAAAACTTAGCTAATATAGATTTATCAAACCAATCGCTTGTCGGTGCTGATTTTTCAGCTGCAGACTTGAGCGGGGCAAATCTAAAAAATGCTGATTTAACGGATGCAAATCTTAACGATGCAAATCTCGCTGGTGCCGACCTATCTGGGGCAATCCTTATACGATCCTATTTAGTCGGGGCAAACTTAACAGATGCAACATTGGAGAACGCGAATCTATTTGGCGCGTTTCTCAGTGGGAGTCTGTTATCCGGAACAAATTTCCGGAGTGCTGATTTAAGACGCGCGACACTCGGATGTCCTCAGTGTGTTCCAACTGCTCCATTTGGAAATCTCACGACTTTTGAAAATGCTAACCTTGAAGAGGCAATTTTTGGTGAAATTAAATTAGACGGTATCGTCTTACTCGGTGCCAATTTTAAGGGTGCATACCTTTATGAGGTAGACCTGTCTGAAGCAATTTACCGTGAATCTGACCTTGAAGGTGCTATAACTAAACAAGGAAGAAATTAACTGAATCTAAACTACTATTTTTTGCTGATAATTTCTATAATATTATTCGTCAAATTAATTCATAACCGCCCTGACCTAACAAATGGTTGGGGCTTTTTCTATATAGTAATCTATAAGTACTATCAGGTATCGGATTTTCCATTTAAAAGGTTAATTAAGCCTGCATAGTAGTGAGACGTGTTACAAACAAATTAGTTTACAATTACATACATTTTTCTATATTTTTGTAAATATTTGAATAACTTGTTGTATGATTTGAATATGTTGGACATTGTATGTATGTAAAACCATTAGTCCATACCTATTAAAAACAATACATGGATTGTATCAAAGCGTAAAACCAACTAAATAATCCTACAGCTAACCAAACATTTGCTGTTCACACATCCTTCTATAAAGTCCGTCTCCATCTAACAAGTCTGTGTGGTTACCACTTTCCACGATTTGTCCATCACTAATTACTAAAATGTTATCTGCACGCATAACCGTTGTAAGTCGATGTGCGATAATAAAACAAGTCCTACCCTTCATTAAGTTTGATAAGGATTCTTGAATTACTGCCTCAGATTGAGTATCAAGTGCGGAAGTTGCTTCATCAAGCACGAGAATCGGGGCATTTTTTAGAATAGCGCGAGCAATAGAAAGACGTTGTTGTTCTCCACCAGAGAGTGTTCCCCCTGATTCACCTATTGGCGTATCGTATCCTTTTGGTAGTTTGGTGATGAAACTGTGTGCGTTCGCTTTTTTTGCAGCATCAACGATTTCTTGTCTGTCTGACCCAGGAGAACCGTATTCTATATTCTCCAGAACAGTCCCATGAAAAAGAAAAGTATCCTGTGGTACAAGTGCTATATTCTGTCTTAGCGATTTCAGTGTAACTTCATCAATTGAAACATTGTCAATTATAATTGAACCAGAGTCTATTGCATAGAAACGTTGAAGAAGATTTAGAAGTGTCGTTTTTCCACTTCCACTGGGACCAACAAGAGCGACAACTTGACCCGGTTCTGTTTTGAAACTCACATTTCTAATGACTGGATGCTCTTGATATGCAAAGGTGACATTTTTGTATTCGACTGCACCTTTTATGTTTGTTAGTTCCGTATCACCTTCCGAAACAGTTGTTTTTTCAGCGTTAAAATCAGACAAGTAAAAAATGCGTTCCGCAGAAGCCATGCTCTGTTGTAGCACATTATTTACGCTTCCGATGTTTTTAATCGGTTTGTACATTAATCCGACTACTAAGATAAAACCAGCAAATCCACCAATGGATAATTTATCATCTATGATATACCAACACCCAAGTAACAAGACTGTTGCAGTTCCAATAGATGCCATCCATTCAATTAGCGGGGGAAGAAGTGATGCGAATCTTGCGCGACGAATTGCTGAATTGTACTGTCCAGACGTGATAGATTGAAATCTATCCATCTCAATTTTTTCCGCTGTAAAACTCTTTATGATGTTGATTCCAGTGAGTGTTTCCTTGAGTTGTGTATAAATATCCGCACTATGTTGTTGTATTTCTGTACTTGCTTTGCGGACACGTTTTCCTATGTTACTAATAAAATATGCAACAACCGGTAGGATTAACATGGAGAATAACGTCATTTGGACGTTTTTATAGAGCAAGAATGCACTAAAGACTATGACTTGAAGAATTGAACGCATAATTAATGCAGTTGCAGCAACCCCTTGCTGCAACTGACGAACATCATCGGTGACTCTTGTCATCATATCTCCACTGTGACGTTCCGATAGGGATTCAATAGGTGCAGAAACAAGAGTCTCAAATAGGTCATTCCTTATATGGAAACTAAATTTATTCCCTACACGTTCCATCAAAAAATCGCTACCATATACAAAAATCCCTTTAATAAAAACAAGACTGACTGCACCAACTAATACCAAGAAGTAGAAACGAAGGGCATCACCCACATCTGTCAATGTAACATCAAAACCTTCAAATATATTCTCTATGAAAAAAAAATTTATAATAATAGGTTGGGCTGACTGACTGAATCCTTCTAACTTATTTAGAGAATCAAGTGTATCCTCTAAAATCTGAAATGGTCCAAGATAACAAATATAGGCAACCAAGGAACAACTCATTGCCAATATTATTGAACCTCTGTAGGGTTTAAGGGAACGAAGAAACCGAGGAAGGATATTGTTTTGCTGCAAAAATTACTCACCTAATTACGAAGTCTCTTACTTCTTATCAATTAATCTTGTAGTTGTAATGGAATGCTGACATTACTATTTACCAGTAAATTGATAATCACCAAACTGTAGCACCTTAGTTAAAGGAGAAATTCCGTCTGCACATCTGATATGAAGCACTTGTTTATCAAAGTCAACACTGTCAATAATTCCAACGCCAACGGTATCACCTGATTCGTTGACCATACCAACCAAACGTTGTTCAAAATATGCAGTCGTTTCAGATGATATATGTGTTAGGCTAAGATAATTTCTAAGACTGTTAGTTGCATTTGCAGTTAACTTTCTTCGTGCTATCAAACTTAAGGATCGATTACCCCATTCAGCAAAAACTATCTCAGTTTCAGTCAAACCAGATAGTATATCCAATTCTTTCTGATTAGCAATTCTTCCATTAAAAAATGAAGTGCGTGCACCCCGAATTTGTTCAAATGGCACCACATGAATACTACTGCCAGCAAAATATGTCTTAAACTTAGTTTTTCTATTACGTTTCCGCGCTTCACTACTTCTTTTTCGCACCAACCTGTGTGGTTGCATATAATGAATTGTTAACCAGTTAACATTGTCAAAGCAGCCAACAATCCTTTCCAAAGTTATGGAGCGACCAATACATATTATATGCTGCGGACGAATGAGTTCTATCTGTTGTTGCTTAAGCATTGCAGCTGCGCCATCATGAACATACCCTGTTGTATCAACAACAATAAAATCAGATCCCAGATTTAATGCGGAATCTACCATCAGTCGTGTCCCGGTCAACATTGTAAGAAGATTCCGTTGAGGCGATATAGATCCTACAAAGTAGAGAACATCTGCATTATGTATATATGCATCATTAGGAGCTATTCTATTAACATTCGATGAGGGTGAATCTGTATCAGATTTATGATATGGTTGGTTATGTTGATTAGCGTATCCACCAAAAGGTAACAATACATTGCCATCCACTTCTGCTGCTATAAACTGTTTCACTCCAATAGTGGCAGGTGGACCAATTTGAGATTGTCCAACATCAGCATCAACAAATGCCACACGCATTGATGCAGCACATGCATAATCTACAAGAAAACGACAAAAAGTAGATTTACCTACATCAGATGCACCAAGTACGAGCACACGTTGGTTCGGAAGAACGATCTTTTCTGCGAGTCTCTTCCAATCAGCATTAATTTGGTACTCATGATTCATGATGGATAGACCTTAGTTTCCAAAGCTAAGTTCATATCGAAAGGTAACACCGGGAAGGTTTATGATGTCATCAAAGTAGGAATTCTGTTTTATACCAAGTATTTGCTCAAGCAAAGATGACTTTCGCTGCTTGCGTACGATTCTTGGAGTGCCTTCAATGTTCCCAAGTTCACCAGCAAGTACAATGGCATCTTGTAAGTTCCCTAATTTGTCCACCAGTTTATGCGTATGAGCCTGTTTACCTGAAAATATCCGTCCGTCTGCTAAATTAGTTATCTCATCCCTTGTTAGACGGTCTTGACGCGACTCAGAAATAGCGTCAACAAACTGATTATATACATCATCAACGGTTTCTTGAAGAATAGCAATTTCTTCGTCGGTTAAATCTCGGAATATTGAACTTGAATCTTTGAACTGACCACTTTTTATGACTTGTTGTTCTAAGCCGACTTTCTCGTATAGTCCTTTCATCTTTGTAAATTGCATGATTACACCGATACTGCCTGTCAATGTTCCCGGATTTGCGAATATAGTGTCCGATGCACAAGCAATATAATAACCTCCAGAAGCAGCAGTGCTTCCCATGGATGCTACAATCGGTTTCTCTAACTTCGTTAATTCCCGATAAATCTCTTGAACAGGTGCGACACTCCCACCCGGTGTATTGATACGTAAGACAATTGCCTTCACACTTGGATCGTCACGATAAACATGGATCTGTTTGATGTAAGCATCAGATTTTGTGATGATCCCGCCAACATCAATAATAGCAACTTTTTCACCAAGTGATACAGAACCCATCATAAAACGCAGCATAAGAGATAAAAAAAAGAACACAACTATAACTGAGATAATAATCAAGACACGTTTCTTTTTCATACTTTGAAGTCGTCCTAAATGTTGTGTAGGTTCCCTGTCTCGTTGGTCTGTATATTTCGCTTTGATGGAAACACAAGCACCCAAAGGGTTTTGAGTAACCACTTTATATCGGAAATAAAGGACTGTGATGCAACATATTGAAGGTCAATTGCTAATTTTTTCGGCATTAATTCTGTAATGTAATAAGTTTCAGGATCTGGCTGTGATGCTAATTTTTCTTCTTCATTTCTATTCGCTATTTGAGATGGACCTGTTATTCCAGGTTTTACAAGTAAAACCTGTTTTTGGGTTTCAGTATAATATTTCACATAATCTGGAGACTCTGGACGTGGACCAATTAAACTCATGTCTCCTTTGATTACATTGATAAAGTTTGGTAGTTCGTCCAATTTTGTATAACGTAAAAACCTACCAATTGATGTAACTCGCGAATCCTTATGTGTCGTAAGACCGATTCCAATTTTATCAGCATTTTCTATCATTGTTCTGAACTTAAACAATACAAACATTCTTCCACCTAATCCAATACGTTTTGCTTTGTAAAATACGGGACCTGAAGATTGGACTTTGGCAAGAATACACCCAAGTAGGAAAAGAGGAGAAAATATGAGGAGAACTGACGTTGATACTATGATGTCAAAAGTACGTTTAGCCCAATAGGATTTCATACAATTAAACTGTATCCACTGTTCCAGTTTCTTCAACTTCCGCCTCATCAGTGGATGAAATAAGATGACGACGTATATCAACTTGCTTATTGTCGTCAGAATCTGATATGAATGCACGATTCGGTTGGTAAGTTGGAACTAATTCTTGTAGTTTAGCGATTATACCATCTGTATCAAGTGCCTCAGCAAATTCAGCAAGTTCACTTATTTGTAATAGCAACTGTTCCTCTTCAATATTTTCCATTTGTGCAACAAAGATACGTTGGTGTTTAGTGGCTGTTACTCCCTCTTTCGGTGTCAGAAGTTCTTCATATAATTTCTCTCCCGGTTCCAGACCAGTAAAGTCTATCTTAATATCCTTATCAAGTTCTAAGCCTGAGAGTCGGATTAAGTCGCGAGCAAGGTCAAGAATCTTAATCGGTTCACCCATATCTAACATCAAGATTTCTCCACCATTTCCCATCGCACCTGCTTGAATTAGGAGTTGGACTGCTTCAGGTATAGTCATAAAGTAACGTGTTGCTTCTCTATGTGTGACAGTGACTGGTCCACCTTTCGCTATCTGACGTTTGAAATTTGGCAGTACACTTGCACGACTACCGATAACATTACCAAACCGTACAGCAATAAATTTAGTACCGTTGCGATTGGCTTTACATTGGATAAGCTTTTCTGTCACTCGTTTGGAAGCACCATACACACTCGTGGGATTAACAGATTTGTCTGAGGAAACAAGTATGAATGCTTCAACGTGATGTTTTATTGCAGCATCAATAAGGTTTTTTGTGCCAAGTATGTTATTTTTCACTGCCTCATCAGGATGATTCTCCATAAATTTGACATGTTTATGTGCGGCAGCGTGGAAGATAATATGAGGTCGGTACCGTTCTATAATTTGATATACTTTGGAATTATCTCTAATATCTCCTATAATCAATTCCCTATTCTGTTCTGGGTTAGATTCGCGTAATTCCAGATCAATATGATAGAGACTATTTTCACCACGTCCGAATAATATCAATAATTCGGGATCAAGTTTAGCTACCTGTCTACAGAGTTCTGATCCAATAGAACCCCCTGCCCCAGTCACCATTACGCGTTTACCAGAAAGATTCTTAGAAATCTCTGCCAAATCTATCGGAGCGGTGGAACGGTTCAGTAAGTCTTCTAACTTTACCTCACGTATGTGACTGATACTAACTTTACCTTCAAGTATAGCGTGTATATTTGGAACTATCTTGAATTGACATCGTCTGTATTCACACTGACGTATAATATCTCTAATTTTACCGGCTGGTGCCGATGGCATTGCAATGATAACTTCCTCAATTTCCCGTTTACGTGCAATATAGGTAAGATCACGAGTCGTACCAAGTACTTCAAGTCCCGCAATATATTTGCCAACCTTCTCAGGATTATCATCAATAAAACCAACAGGCAAATAGCCCTTTTCCGGATGACCCCGCAGCTCTTTTAAGACACCAATTCCAGCCATTCCTGCACCAACAATTAAAACTTTAGTTCGTGGTGGTGCAACCTCTTTTAATCTACCTTCCTTTATAATGCAATGTGAGAACTTTATGAATCCAATAAGCAGAGCACTATATATCCCATCAATTAAAAAGAAAGTCCAAGTATCAAAACGTTTTAGTATTATTGCAAGACAAATTAGAAGTAAACAAGATAGCGCAACTGCAGCGGCAAAGGAACGAAATTCCTTGACTCCAGCATACCGCCAGATAGGCTTATATATTTTAAAGGATATAAAGGTAGCAATACGGAATAATGTAACAACGCAAGCAAGAAAAATATACAGTTGTAAGGAAGTTAGAGATGAGAAAAAAAATATCTGTTCAAAACTTGTGAGTACATCAAATTTAAGTTGTCTACAAGTAAAATAGGTTAATAGGAATGCCAAATTAACAAGCAATATATCAACAATAACAGAAGAACTCCATTTTATTTTGTATTTTTCCATATTACCTCCTTTGCTTCTGTGTATCAAAGCACACTTACCAAATAATTATAGTATAATTCCAATCACTAATATTATGATTTATTATATTTGTGTGTAAACTTGTTCAAGACGTTCTACGAGAACCTGCCAATCATAACTTGTTTCAACCCGTTTCCTCCCTGCCTTAGCAAGTTGTTGTTGTATATTTGGGTTATCAAGTAAATTAATGACATGTTCTGCGAATAATTCAGGTGTATCAGCAATAAGTAGTTCCTTATTTGCTTCTGCTTCTAATCCCATCGCACCAATTGAAGTAGTTACCACCGGTGTTCCCATTGCCATTGCCTCTAAATTCTTCGTTTGTATTCCTGATCCTGCGCGTAAGGGTGCTACAAATACAGAGGCATTCTGAAAATATGGACGGATATCTGGTACAAAACCTGTAACAACCACCCCTTTTTTCTCTGAAAGTTTACGAACCTGTTCAGTCGGATGGTTACCAACAATATAAAAAGTGATGTCTGGATGCTGTTCTTGTATCAATGGAAAAACATCATTACAGAAATATACGACCGCATCTGAGTTAGGAAAATAGTTCATAGTGCCAGTAAATAGCAAGTTTTTGGAACTATCTTTCGATCCGTTGTTTTTAATAGATGATGTCATACTATAGGATTCATCACCATTTTCTACATTATCTTGGTAGGGGTTAAAATACTTGAGATCAACCCCCATTGGTACGACCGATAAATTGAGATCCTTATCTTGATTAAGTAAATAATCACGGTCAAAATTCGCCACGACAGTACCACCGTCAAATGATTTCATAATCTCAACTTCATACCGACGAACCCGTTTTTCCTCCAATTTTACCAAATATCGTTTTGGTGTGCAATCTAATTCCGCACGACGACTCAAATTTAGTGCTAACGAATCACACAAATCCAATATCTTCGTAATACCACATGTCTTTTTTACATATTGTCCCATACGAAAGAGTTGAGCATGTATCAGATCATAATCTACTTCAGCAAGAAGTTGGTTAATTTTCCGCTGCATCTGGGGAGAATACCAATAATGCACCTGTAAAGGGTTAGGTGATAAACAATGTATAGCAGTGTTAATTGACGCAAAAGAGGGTCTAAAACGAACCCATTCTACTCTTTCGCAGAAAGGTTGGAGATACTCAACTGCTTCAATGTCAGAATCAGACTCAGCAAAAAAAACTGATGTTATGTCATGCCGTTTGGAGAGTTGTTTGATAAAATGGTACGATCGAATGCGGTCTCCACGATGTGGTGGATATGGACATCTTAGACTTAAAAATAAGATACGCATTTTCTGTGAAACCAATATTGTCCATCTTTATGTTGAAGGTTTTTCCGCTTCGTCAATCAACATTACCGGAATTCCATCTCGAATAGGATAACGACGTTTACATTCTCCAAGACAAACTAATTTTTCTTCAGCTTCAACGTGTTCAATCTTACCCATACATGCGGGACACGCAAGAATTTCGAGCAATGTCTTCGATAATTCATACGGTTTATCAGCATTCATCACATATCTCCAAAAGTAATTATCTTACAACAAGCATTTAGTAATCATCTTTTTACCTACCATGACATTTCTTATATTTCTTTCCACTACCGCAGGGGCAAGGTGCATTTCTTCCAACCTTCGGCATATTACCCATTGCTTGTTGGGAAGCAAATTCAGCAGAGGTTTGAGCACTATCATTTGCAGCTGCAGCAGCTCTATGTTGTGCTGGTCGACGTGACCCACTCGGTCTGCGATTCGGTGTGCGTCGCGGGGCTTCTGTATTTACACGTGACTTGAAGATAAATTCACTTACCTCTTTTTCTATGGTTTGATACATAGATTCAAACACACCAAGTGCTTCACCCTTGAACACTATTATCGGATCTTTTCCACCATATCCCGATAATCTCATCTCCTGTTCAATAAAGTCAATGTTATAAAGATGATCTTTCCAATGACTATCAATTCTATCCAAAAGCAGAAGACGTTCCAATAACCGCATAGTTTCAGAACCCATCTCCTCTTCACGTTGTTTATAGGCGGCTTTCAAACAGCCAATGAGTTGTTCGTTAAGTTCGTCTGCAGGTATTTCACTCAACGGTTTACTGATAGTAATGTCAAAGGGAAACGTAGTCGTAAGCCATTTCTCAAGCTGCTCAATATCCTCTTTTTCACGTGTGCCCTTTTCAGGTATAGCATCGTATATTTGATCTTCAACTACGTTCTCAATCATTTCCCATACAGTTTCTTTCGGATCTTCTTCCGATAGGATTGAGTCTCTTAATGAATATATCGTATTACGTTGTGCTTCCATAACATCGTCAAATTTGAGTATGTTTTTACGAATATCAAAGTTAATCTGTTCAACGCGCGTCTGTGCTTTTTCGATTGATTTTGAGATCCATGGGTGTTCAAGCGGCATATCATCAGTCATTCCGGCGCGACTCATGAATCCTTGTAGCCGTTCCGATCCAAACTTCTTCATTAAATCGTCTTCAAGCGATAGGTAGAATCTTGAAGAACCTGGATCCCCCTGTCTACCTGAACGACCCCGCAATTGGTTATCAATACGACGAGAATCGTGACGTTCGGTACCAACAATATGGAGTCCACCAGCTTTTAATACACGTTCTTGGTTCGCTTTACAAATCGCTTCAGCTTCGGCAAATGCTGCATTCCACTCATCAGATTCTGTGTCAGAAGAATGCTCTATCGGGTCTAACTTTTGCTTCCGTATCATATCTTTCGCCAAACCTTCAGGATTGCCACCCAGTAGAATGTCAACACCCCTACCCGCCATATTCGTAGCAATGGTGACTGCACCAGGTATTCCCGCTTGTGCCACGATATCTGCTTCACGCGTATGTTCTTTAGCATTCAACACTTGATGTTTGATATTACGAAGTCTTGATCGAAGTAGTTTGCTTAACTTTTCTGAATTCTCAATGGATATTGTTCCAACAAGCACAGGACGACCTTTTTCATGCTGCTCTACTATATCTTCTAAAACAGCCTTATATTTTGCTTCTTCAGATCTGTATATTTGGTCTGGATGGTCAAGCCGAATCATCGGTTCATTGGTTGGCACAACAACAACATCTAACCCATAGATATGTCCAAATTCATTAGCCTCTGTTGCAGCAGTACCCGTCATCCCTGCAAGTTTCTCGTACATACGGAAATAATTTTGGTAAGTAATTTTGGCAAAAGTTTCATTTTCCTGTGCTATTCTTACCCGTTCTTTCGCTTCAATGGCTTGATGAAGTCCTTCACTTAGTCTACGTCCGATTTGCTTTCGTCCTGTAAATTCATCAATCAATAACACTTCACCATTTTCAACCAGATAGTCAATATCACTTTTGTAGAGATGATGTGCAGTTAGAGATTGGTTGAGATGATGTACAAGCATAATATTGTTATGATCATACAAGTTCTCTATGTTGAGAAGACGTTGGACTTCTTCTATGCCATCATCTGTCAGAACGACACTACCTCGGGATTTACCTTTCTCATCAATTTCGTAATGTTCCTCATTACGAAGTTGTGTAACAACATGATTTATTTTACGATAGAGTTCTGCGGGTTTATTGGAAGGATCAGAAATAATGAGCGGTGTCCGTGCTTCATCAATTAGAATACTGTCTACTTCATCAAGTATAGCATACGGATGCCCACGTTGGGCTTTTGAATCTAGGGTGAGTGCTCTGTTATCGTTCAGGTAATCAAAACCGAACTCACTGTGAACTCCATAAGTTATGTCCGCTTTATATGCAAGTTTTTTCTGTTCATGCGGCATCAAACTCAGGGTTAAACCAACTGATAAACCAAGAAAGTTATATATCTTTCCCATCCACTCAGCATCACGACGCGCAAGATAGTCATTCACAGTCGCAAGATGAACGCCTCTTCCTGAAAGAGCATTAAGATAGACCGCAAGTGTTGATGTTAACGTCTTTCCTTCACCCGTTCTCATTTCAGCAATAGCACCTTGATGTAGTGCTGCACCGCCAATAATTTGCACATCATAGTGACGTTGTTTTAGTGTTCTAACCGCTGCTTCTCGAACAACAGCGAATGCCTCTACCAATATATCATCAAGGGACTCACCTGCATCCAACCGTCGACGAAAGGCGGGTGTTTTGGCTTGAAGTTTCGCATCATTTAATTTTTGAATTTCCGGTTCAAGTCGATTGACTGCTTCAACGACATCACGAAAACGTTTGACATCGCGCTCTTCCTTACTACCGAAAACTTTAGTCATTACTTTATCAAACATATCCCAATATAAACGGTATTAAACGTAGACAAATTACATCACATTATCATTCAATCTTAATGTGGTGTAAGTGTTCAATATCATTCATCTCCTATATGCTGTGGTGATGTATGTAACTGTCCATCTACTCCGATAATTTCTATTAGATTATTTTCGTCTAAACGCATCCGTATAACTACATAGATTAACGTTGTTCCAACCGATGCTAATGAAAACAGATAGGCGACTACACCACTGGCTAAACTTATTAACGTTAAGGTTAGCAAAATGGCACAGATTACTGTCGAGATTGTTGCTACAGGAAATTGGGAGGTATTATCAAATCCAAAAAGAACTGCATCATCTCTAAATATAAATTCTATTGTTTTTTGTAGTCCACCACCCAACCATTTATTTGCAATTGCAATTGATTCTTGTATAAATTGAGTGTGTAGTCTAAATGTTGGAACTATGACTATCATGATTCCTGCAACACAGAAAATCCCCCAAATTGGTACAAGAAACATCTTAAGAAGAAATAGCAGTAACCCATAAAATACGAGTCGCCACGGCTGATTCCATACTATTGCGAAGAGTTGATAAATTGTTTCAAAGGCATCTGAACCTGTGGTTGCAACAATCGCTGGCATAAAGAACAAACTGGCAATAAACACTACAAAAATAAATGCTATGATAAGTCCTATAAAAAATCCAATCGGTGAAAATACTGATGCAAAAATGAGAATGGGTTTACCAATATACGGAATATTGCCAAGAAGCGCAACGCTAACTGGAATCATCAATAAAAGAAGTATAAGAAAAGGTAAGGATAAGAACGATCCGATCACTGTTTGCCATTTAAGTTTTATAAACTTTACCGCATTTCCAACAGAAAAATATGTATCACCACGTAATTGTTCTATAGTAATCTTGGATGTCATCGCACTGACAAGGAAAAAGATTGACGCGAAGATAATTATTCCCAACCACATTGCAACCGTAGTGAGTGGTTTTAAATCGGTAACGAAAAAAGGGGGTATAGGCAAGAAACCGTAGGCATCCCAATACGTATTTACTTCTGATCCACCTGATATTGCAAGGCTGAGATAGACCAGAATCTCATATATTAAGTATGCAAGTAATATACCTACAAGATGAAGACCTATCCTTCTACCACTAAACCCGTACCTGCAAACCCTAAGGATATCGGTGTACTTGAATTGGAACTGTCCCATGTGCTTAGCCAGTATGTCGGATGTGTAAACCGGAGAGTTAAGGAATTTAGACAATATACCAAAATTGGTATGTGGTTACACTATATTTACCATAAAATGATACCATATTATTGCCTTTTCTGTCAAATATTTAATACAACAGATTCGTATACATCTAATAGTCATGAATCGCTATCGTATTGGGTACTTTAATCATGATAAAAGATCATGAGTTCGTAGTCGCGCAATCAGAGCCATTCAGTTTTTCAAATCTTATTATTTTTATTATTAAGCTTTCTTTTGTAGAAGCACCCTCCGAATCGCGACCTTTTCTCCTGCAAATCCTTGTTCAGACAACCTCGTAGGGGAGAGGTCTCCTCGCCCGTCTTCACCCGACACCCTCTTCTGTAGGAACAACCTCACGGGCGCGACTTTACGATATATTTCTATGAATTAATGAAAACTGAATGGCTCTGTTACGATCTCAATTGCATGTTGACTACCGATAAAATATGTGATACAATTTACCCACTAATTATAAAAAAATGATACCGGATATACACTACTATAGTTTGGACAATTTATGTTCCTTGCTTATAGGGTTTTCAGGTGTTTTTCCATTTTTATCCAGTTTTTCCTGTCATTGTAACTCACTGAAAACATATATCGGAAGTAATAGAGAGCAGCCCCAGAGGGGCGGAATGTGTATAGTAACGTGTCCCTCACCAAACAAAAGCCCCAGAGGGGCGAAAGGTGTATAAATTCTAACTTGTCTGGATGTTAGGCGTTTTCACAACATCCTACGAGAAGTTTTAAAACTGTCCAAACTATAGTATACACTAACATAGGTAGATATTAACCATAAAACTCTACTGAGTAATATTCAGTAAATATACGGATTTCCTAATGTATCGAATATACACATTCATTTTTCTTTTTTCTTTCATTTTTCCCTCAATATCAGTTGTAGCGGATAACACAGACATCCACGAAAATGCTGGCACACGTGCTATGACATTTTTAAAAATCGGTGTAGGTGCAAAGGCTATGGGAATGGGTGAGTCGCAAGTCGCAGCAACAGACGATCTATATGCCTCCTACTGGAATCCAGCAGGTCTCGTAAAACTCGACAAACCGCAACTTGCACTCATGCACAACGAATGGTTCGCAGAAATAAATCACGAATTCATCGGATTTGCCCTACCAATTGGGAACAATACAGTCGGTGCAAGCGCAAATTTCCTATCATTTGGAGAACTACAAGGACGCGATCAAGATGGAAACGAGACCGAAATATTCCGTCCTTACGACCTTGCTGTAATACTATCTTATGCGCGCGGATTTGGTAATACATTAGCAGTCGGCATTAACGCGAAATATTTACAAGAACAGATTGCTGACGAAAGCGGAAACGGATACGCCTTCGATTTTGGTGGGTTATACTCTTTTTCAGATATTCCACTCTCAATTGGGGTCAATGCACAACACGTCGGTCCACGAATAAAATATATTGAGGACTCATTTCCGCTTCCATTTGTCCTCAGATTAGGTACTGCATATAGACTATGGAAGGATGCAGTTATTCTCACTCTGGATTTCATTCGTCCCACCGACAACGATAATTCTGTTGGGGCGGGAATCGGTTATACACTGGCTAATATCCTACAACTCCGCACTGGATACAAATACAAATTTGGTGGAAATGATTTAGGTGCTATATCAGGTTTAGCAGGTGGATTTGGATTGACACTTAAACGGTTTCAGATTGATTATGCACTTGTCCCATTCGGTAACTTGGGTTTAACACACCGATTCTCTTTGATCGCAAGTTTCTAACTTCAACTCTCAATTAGATGCTGCCTCAAGAAATGCTTCAAATAACTTCCGTCTATGTTCACTAAACTTCTCATTTCGAGTCATCCTCTCAGGATGATATTGCACACCAACCATAAACGGCTTTGATGGATTTTCTATCGCCTCAACAATTCCATCATCTGAACGAGCAGTCACAACAAATCCTTCACCAATCTCGTCAACTGCCTGATGATGTGCAGAATTGACTTCGTCTATTCCCTTACCGATTATTTCACCAAGCATACTCTCTGGTTCAATCTCAATACTATGTCGTGAATCTTTACCAGACACGCTCGGATGTGTGAGTGCTTCTTGTGGATATACCGTTTCTATATCCTGATAGAGACTACCACCCATTGCCACACTCATAACCTGTATCCCACGACAAATACCAAAAACTGGTATATCTTCCTTGAATGCTTCCTCAAAAATTGATATTTCTAACTCATCACGATCTTCATTGACATATTTGATTTTTGGATGCCAATCTTGATTAAAATAGTCTGGATGGATATCTCCACCACCAGGAAGTAATAATCCATCAATTTCAGTAACAAATTCCTTAGATGTTCCTCTACCACGAATTAGTAATTGTGCTTCTCCACCATGTTCTTCAACTGCATTAATGTAATTTTTGAAGTTGTGATTGCCATCACTATCAACAACTGGAATTCCAATTATAGGTTTCATTTGTTCTTTCTACCTTCATTTTAAAATTAACAAAGCATTCTTATGTTAACCATGTTACTCAAAAAATATGGACGAAACAACCTATATTTCACAAAGGTAATGACTCATATCGTAGGTCGGAGCAAATATAGCGACCTCCGACATGAACCATAACCTCGTATGTGCGAGGTTTTCTCGCCTGCTCTTCGTAGCACAAACTTTCCAGTTTGTGCCATTCCCCACCAACGCCACAATATCTCGTCATCCTATGAAACGGAATACAATACACCAAACGCCAATCCTGAAAATCCTGGTTCAGACAACTAAAATCTGAAACATACATGAAAGATACATGAAACTTATGGTTCCAATCCCCACAACCCCTTCCATCCCCTCCCACCACCTGTTATAATACGACCACTATGAAAATCAAAAACCGCACACACCCCACATGCACAACAAAAACCGCAACCCGTCACCCAAAAATATTTACCCAAGAACTGACCATAACCAAGCAAATAAAAAACGAACCAAAAATGAAAAATCCAGAATTTTCAAAAACCCCTATAAACCCAGTTCCAGACTGGTATAAACCCAAATTACAAAACGAACCAAAAACCGAAAAAAAGCCGTTTTTGGTTCGTTTTTAGAAGGAGCAAAAACCGATGTCCTTACATGAAAAGCACAAACAATTCGCAATCAAATCTTACACAAAATTCATGACACGCAAACATGTTGCATAAGCATTCTTTAGAGTATCCAATGTAGGGCGGAGTTCCCTGACCGTATTCACCCATACTAATCGTAGGGGCGGGGTTTCCCCGCCCGTCTTCTCACATACAATCCCGTGTGTTGGAGCAAACTTAGCGACCTACGACATGTTATACCAGTACTCATAGTGTCGTTGTCTTTTGTAGCACAAACTTTCTAGTTTGTGCCATTCAGCACGAACATTGCAAATAGTTGTCAACACAGTCAAAAGGATTCCGATACCTCAAATTCAGTAATCTACATTAATCCGGGCAATCTGTGTATTCCGCGATTCAGATTGAAAATCAGACATTGAAATGCTTTAGTTTACTACCAATAACTTTTGCATAATAATAGTAGGCATGGTATAATTAGCACATGGAATTTAGGTTTGAAGAAGTTCCTGGAAAAGAATTGTCTATCACTGAGAAAGGTGAACCAACGCTCACCTATTGTTTTGGTGAGTCTGTAACGCATCCCTACTTTCACCCTATATATGCTCCGAATGGACACGTGTTGACGAACGGTACTGAAGATAAGCATCTACCAGGACTCTGTTTCTCAATTGAATCGGTGAAGGATAAAAGTGGAAAATCTGTTCAGTTACAGAGGAAAACTACAAACCTTGAATGTGAAAAATCTGAGGAATATGCCAATTTCGTTAGCATAACCAATTTCCAAGCAAACAGTTATGAGGTAATAAAGAACTGCAAAACGAGAGTTCTACCACGACGAGATAACTTGCAAATAGTTGATATAAACATAAATCTGCATATTACATCTAATTCAATTGCTTTTGATAACGTCCGATTAGGATACAACGCTGCCGAAATGGAACATCGGAAAACTGCAGATTCAAATGGGAGAATTGGTGAATTAGAAGTGAATGAAAAGGAATCGGAGTGGGGAACATTATGTGGCATTTTAGGTAACACTGCTGTTGGATTAGCGATTCTTCCACATCCAGATAATGGAGAAACACACTTTCTTGCTGAAGATGCATACCTCGGATATCTGTGTGCACTATCACAACCGTTTACTTTAGACACAAATACAACCCGAACATTAAAATACCGTATGATTATCTATGTTGGTGACCTATTTACTACTGACATATCAGAATGCTATCAAGATTATATAAGGTGTGATGGTGATACTCAATAAACAAATTTTATATTCTATTACACAATGAAAAATAAATCTCCTCTTCCAATCTATACATCACAACCAAATCCTGACGGTAAGTTGTTAGCACAACCCTCTGACATAAGTATCCGTAAACACAAGATAAATACGCAATTCGCACGAAATGTATATATTGAAACTTACGGATGTCAAATGAATGTTAGTGATAGTGAACTCATGGCAGGCATCTTAACACAAGCTGGTCATCACACTGTTTCTAATATTGATGAGGCTGATGTTATCTTGCTCAATACCTGTGCTATCCGTGAAAATGCTGAAACTAAAGTCATCAATCGACTTGAGCATCTAAATCATAGAAAACGTCGGGAAGGTAATCTTATAATCGGAGTATGCGGTTGTATGGCACAACATCTCCGTGATAAGTTATTGGAAGCAGCACCTTATGTTGACCTTGTGATGGGACCCGATGCCTACCGTAATCTACCGATGGCTCTCAATGCTGTAGCAAGTGGTGATCCATTTCTTGGTTTACAATTGGACAAAAGTGAAGATTACGCTGATATTGCACCTATTCGTAAAGAGGGTATCCGAGCATGGCTAACAATTCAGCGCGGGTGTGATAAAATGTGTACTTTCTGTATCGTTCCTTTTGTCCGAGGTAGAGAACGAAGTCTTCCATTGAAACTACTTACAGATGATGTCCAAAGACTTGTGGATGAAGGATTTAAGGAGATTGTACTGCTGGGACAAACGGTGAACTCCTACCACGATGGAAATAATGATTTTGGAGAACTCCTTTGGCGAATCGCTGAAGTTGATGGCGTAGAACGTGTCCGATTTACATCGCCACATCCTGCCGATGCTACAGACAGTATGATTGATGCAATGGAAAATTGTCCACAAGTTTGTAAGCAACTCCATCTCCCCTTGCAGTCCGGTTCTACTCAGGTGTTACAACGCATGCGCCGCACCTACACGGCAGAACAATATCGCGATCTTGTCTCTAAAATCCGTGATAGAATCCCACAGATTGCCATTTCAACAGATGTCATAGTCGGTTTTTGTGAAGAAACTGAAGAGGATTTTAAGCAGACCTATGATCTAATGGAAAAAATTAGATTCGATTCTGCCTTTATGTTCAAGTATTCTGAACGAGATGGTACATTAGCAAACAAAATGCTACCCGATGATGTACCTGAGGAAGAAAAGGCAAGAAGATTAAACGAAATCATCGCGTTACAAGAGAAAATTTCAGGTGAAATCAACCAATCTAAAATTGGAACTACTGTTCCCGTTTTAGTTGAAGGAGATAGCAGACGAGCCTCTAATCAATATCACGGTAAGACAGATACATTCAAAACCACAGTTTTCCCAAAGGACAATGCACAAGTTGGTGATATAGTGAACGTCAAAATCCAATCTGCTACTGCACATACATTGATTGGAGATATAGTTACATAATAAGTTACAATGTTCGTATTCTAACGTGAGTTCGGAATAAGTAACTTACGGAATCGGCTGAATCCACATCCTAAATTCCATTGTTATTGTTTTATGTAGAAGCATCCGAATTTTCAGAGTCGTTATTGACTAAATAGGTCATAATAGTCCTATAAAACCATATTGGATACAGGTTTGTAGTACATGATAAAATTGTGAAAATTATCCTTTGACTCTGAAAACTCTGAATCTTTAGTCTATTTTAGATTAAGTACTCGCCTTTATTATTTGATATAGATTATATATTTTATGCAAAAAATCAGAATTAAAAACAGAACAGAAATTGAGAAGATGAAACGTAGCGGTCAAGCTGCTGCAAAAGTCCTACATACAATCGCTGAAGCAATTCAACCGGGAGTAACGACTTACGAATTAGAAATGGTCTCTCGTAAAGCAATTGCAGAATTGAATGCTACCTCATCATTTCTCGGTTATGAAATTCCAGACCATCCTCCATATCCCGCCACAATCTGTGTTTCTGTCAACGACATCGTTATCCACGGCATTCCAGATGTAAAAGAAGTACTAAAAGAAGGGGACATTATCGGGGTTGATACTGCTGTCAACGTTGACGGTTATCACGGGGACAACGCCTATACATTTCCTGTAGGGAAAACCACTCTTGATGCACTAAAGTTGCTTGAAGTCACCAAAGAATCGTTATATGCCGCTATTTCAGAAGCAAAACCGGGAAACCGTATGGGAGATGTATCATATCAACTACAAAATGTTGCTGAAGAAGCAGGCTTTTCCGTCCTTCAGAATTTTTCCGGACACGGTATTGGTCGACATCTACACGAAGAACCACAAGTACCAACCAATGGAAAACCCGGACGAGGGGTTCGTTTAAGACCAGGAATGGTGCTGGCAATTGAGGCTATGGTCAACGCAGGACAATCAAGTGTGGATATTTTGGATGATGGATGGAGAGTTACCACCTCAGATGGGAGTTTGTCTGCACTATTTGAGCATACGGTAGCTATTCTATCGGACGGTCCAGAAATACTTACAGGGAGTCCAATATGGGAAAATCAATAAATATTCTAACTGCTGTATCAGCAATCATGATTTTCATCGGAATCTATCTTATATTTGCTTATGCACCGATGGAACAGAGCATGTTAGAAATACAAAAGGTCTTCTACTTCCACGTATCCTCTGCTTTCACAGCGTTTGCAGCGTTCGGTGTCAATTTTGTCTTATGTATCATGTTTCTTATTAAAAGAAAAGCAATTCATGACATTTTAGCAGTAGCATCCGCCGAGATTGGACTCCTCTTTTGCACAGCCGTGTTACTATCAGGACCGATTTGGGCACGCGTTTCTTGGAATACATGGTGGACTTGGGAACCACGATTGACAACAACACTGGTTATGTGGTTGATGTATGTCGGTTATTTTATCCTACGGGCAATATTGAGTGGAGAAACACGCAGAACTTTTTCAGCAGTATTAGGTATCTTCGCTGGTTTGAACGTGCCAATTGTATACCATTCAGTCAATATCTGGCAAGCAGCATCAAACATGCATCCAGGAACAAATACAAAATACGATATGGCAACACCCATGAAACTGACTTTTTGGTTTGTAGTTTTAGCTTTCCTTTCATTCTATGTTCTAATGCTACTTTTACAATACAGAATGGGAAAATCAAATCTGCAATATGAAACAATTCGCCAACGACAACTTGGAGAACTGTAAATGCGTATAATCATAATTATTATTTTTATCGGAATCTTTGGATTGTTTCTGATAGCACAAATACCTGTAACGTTAACATCAAATGAAGTTGATGCCGCTGTATCGGATGCAATTGCACAAGTCGAAAACGCAGCTGAAGAGGCTGGTGAAGCAAAACCACAGATAGATGAGGATGAAGTTACAAAATCTGTAGAATTGGTAGTTGAGCAACTGGAATCAAAACAAAAAAGACGACTCAAATTTCTGTTCGCAGCTTACTTAGTGATATGGCTTGCAATCATGCTGTATGTGCTGCGCTTAGGTAGACAGCAGTCTAAATTAGAACAACGTCTCTCTCAACTTGAACAAACCGAACCAACCAGTCAAGAAGAGGTAGAGTAATCTGTAACAAATCTTTTGCGTTTAACCCATCTTAAACGCAGAAGGTGAAAACATGACGAAAACAAAAATCGCTAACTTCAGCGATCTCAAGGACAGAGAACCTGCATACGGACTTGTTGCAAATGTAGATTTAGTCATTATACGATATGATAATCAGATTTCTGTCCTATACGGGAGATGTCATCATCGTGGTGCATTGCTTGCAGACGGTTATATTGAAGGTGAGAACCTGATTTGCGGCGTTCACTTTTGGGATTACCGCTATGATACGGGTATAAGCGAATACCTAAATTCTGAACGGCTTGCTAAGTTCACGGCATGGATTGAAGACGACACAGTATATGTTGACGAAGATGAAATCCGTGAGTGGGAAAAGGAAAACCCCCAGCCCTATCACCGTGATCAATATCAGGGAAACTACCAAGATATTCACGGAACACAAGACGAGCCTTTTGTCGCAGAAATTCAGGAATTAGCAAGTAATGGATTGAGTAATGTTGGACAACACGGGCAAACAGCAGCCATGGGTGTGCTGAGAAAAGACTTACCCAATTGGGATGACTTGCAGTTTGTTGTAGCACAACTCTACAAAACCCCACATCTTGACGATACAGCGGTTGGCACTGAATTGGTTATCGGTCCAAATGCGAAAAAACCCCTCAAATTAGATATACCTATCTTTGTATCCGATATGAGTTTTGGCGCGTTGTCAGCAGAAGCGAAAATAGCGTTGGCAAAGGGTGCTGAAATGGCTGGAACCGGAATCTGCTCCGGTGAAGGGGGTATGTTACTTACAGAGGCAAAGGAAAACAGTCGCTACTTTTATGAACTTGCTTCTGCACGATTCGGTTTCTCTTACGACAAATTGGATCAAGCACAAGCGTTTCATTTTAAAGGAGGACAAGGTGCAAAGACGGGTACAGGTGGACACCTTCCAGGTAACAAGGTGACTGAGGAAATTGCTGCTGTCAGAAGATTGCCCGTAGGGCAACCAGCTATTTCACCTGCTCGGTTCCCTGACTGGGAATCCCTTGACGATTTTGCCAAATTCGCTGACTTGGTGCGAAAGGAAACAGGTGGCATACCGATTGGATTTAAGCTATCTGCTCAACATATTGAAAAGGATATTGATGCTGCATTCCAAATAGGTGTGGATTACATTATATTGGATGGACGAGGGGGCAGCACTGGAGCAGCACCGTTGTTATTCAGAGACAATATTTCAGTTCCGACAATGCCAGCATTAGCACGGGCACGCAAATATCTTGATGATACAGGAAACGGAGACATTACACTTATTATCACAGGAGGTTTGAGGACAGCTGCGGATTTTGCCAAAGCGTTAGCACTCGGGGCAGATGGAGTCGCCATAGCCAATTCTGCAATGCAAGCAATCGGGTGTATAGGAATGCGAGCCTGTCATACGAATAACTGTCCTGTGGGAATTGCAACGCAAAAGGAACATTTACGCAAACGATTAAAGGTTGAAGTAGCAGCGCAACGGTTGAACCGTTTCTTGTCTGCATCTGTTGAATTGATGCAGGTTTTAGCACGTGCTTGTGGACATATACATTTGAACGACTTCAACACTGATGACCTAACTACTTGGAAACGTGAAATCGCATATCTAACAGGAGTGAAATATGCTGGTGTTGTCCCATTATATCCTGAAATCATAAACTAACAAGCCAATTAGATAATGATGCAACTTGATCAGCGTTTGTTAAGTTAGCTGCGTTAATCAGTGTTTTATCTTCAAGATGTCTCCAGATTTCCTGTGCCATGTTGTCAACGATAACTGCTCCAATAAAAAAGAGGAATGGCAACAAGTTTTCAACTGAAAAGGCTGCTCTGATGCGGGTTAATGCCGTTTGTGCAGTTTTCCAATGTTCGTCAGCACCTGCCGGGTCAATTCCACCTTTCAGTTCGCCAAAAGCAATATACTTTTCAGGAACTCTTAAAGTCGCAGGTATTAACTCGTCAGGTTCACAGTGGAGTAGACATATATCAATATTCTTCCTTACTAATGGAATAGTCCGGTTGTAAATCAGTGTTCGTGTTGCCCCATTCCTTACCCAACTAAGTGCTTTGACATTCAATTCTATATCTGGTTCGCTTTTCTTTCCCGCGATCCATGTATTACTAACAGTGTTAAGCCACTGAAACGTTGTCTCGGTTAACGTTAGTGCAGAAATGATTGATCTGGTTACTTTTCTTTCCGCTAACTTACCCGCGATGTTTCGCATGGACCCTCCTAACGAATCCCCACGTGTTAACAGAAATCGGTAAACTAATTCCTTGACAAATTCTGTACCTGCAGGTTCTAAAAAATTCTCTATTAATAGTTCTATTGCCGTCGATTGGCTAACTTCATCTGTATATCTAACCGCCTTATCCGAAAATCCTGCAGCTGTCAATAACGCAGGTCTAATTTCATCAATTTGAAGTAATTCAGTAGGGGTTTTGGCTTGCATTGCAAAAACCCTCAATGCCCTTGCTTGTTCAACAAAAGGAGTAGCTTGTCTATTTCTTTCCAATGCAAGAGTAACAAAACCAGAACGAATTTCCTCAGTCGGGGTAATCAAGTCAGTACTACAAGATAAGTGTTGGATATATGACATTATCTTCTTCTCCAAACATACACACATTTGCGAAGAGGTATACGACCATACATTCCCATTTGCTGACTGCTATTCCCCTTTTTACTAGGGACCACGAGGATTTTTTCAACCTCAAAACCTACCGTTCTTGCTATATCCGATAAAATTAGGTCAACGGAAATGCCAATACCTGCGTAGCGAACATTGTCGTTTACCATGAAAAGACGGGCATTCGGTTTTAGCACACGGAAACATTCCCCAATAACACATGCCATTTCAGAAAAATATCCGCGAACCATTCTGGGTATACTGTTGTTATTTAACCTGCCACACGACTTTTCGTTTTCCAGATATGTATTGATTGAATTTAGTAATTTCTGATTGTTTGCAGTATCTATATATGGTTCCCATTTTGGATTAATATTCAATAAATTCTTCTCTCTATTTTCTACCGTACAGCTAAGCATTTCTTGTCTTAAACTACAGACATCCTCATGTGTCAAACCTAACATTGCCAATTCAAGCGCATACGTACGTGTATAATCGTATCGGTTGCAGTATGGAGGTGAAGTCATGATAGCAGTATACGATTCCGTTTCTAAGGCAGGTAAAATCTCTAAACATGAACCCGGGAACAACCTTATATTGCTTTCTGTATGAAGTATAGGGAAAAGTGTTATAGGTGTTTGATGAGAAGTTATATATGATAAAATCTCTTTTAATTTAGCGATTATTGCAAAATCGAAGGAAAGGATTTCTCCTTTATCGAAAGGCTTTGTCCCGGGTCGTATCTTGCCAGAACGCGCATCCCATCGCAAATATTGTCCATCTTTACGCGTATAACTTACCGATTCTAACACACACAACAAAGCAAGACGAAGAATTGCTTGTATTTTTTCGCTTTCTCGATGCATCGCACCTCTGTACCGTTCTATTGACTCTACTGTATCGGATGGGTAAGCACCTTCTGTAATCCGAAACGTACTAAATGGAATTCTTTCCGGATATCCTTTCCACGGCTGAGAACTTATCCACCATTCAAGCTTATCTGTATCATTTGTGGACAAACCCTTTTGCAACATAATTCGTGATTGGATAATTTCTTGTCCAATAGGTAATAATTCTATTCCATCAGCGTGAATATCTTGTTCACTTGCTGCAAACAAGGTTGTTCCTATCCCAGCGAAAGGATCAAGTACCTTCCCTTGAGTACCACCTTCATAATTACTCAAAAAATATTCAACAAGTCCTGCAGAATATGCTTCTTTATATTTATACCAATTATATGCTGGCTTCGACTTGTTTCCTTGAAAACTTACAATCTTGCGAGACAAGAATGGAGCAATAGACATTTGTGATTTGAAATCTTCAGCGAGTTCTGTGTCAAACTTTGTAATATCGGCACGTAGATTATCGGACCGCGAATCAACTGAGTCTTTTTGAAAAGTCATAAGCACCTCTACGGTTCGTTAACCGGAATCTCATCCCAGTTGTGTTCTGGGGAATATCCTAAATCCTGTTTTGCTTGTTTCCAGTCATATCTCGAGTCTGATCGACCTGCTACTGCGTTGTATGCACCATAATTCACATGTTCAGTTTCAATGGCACGTGCAACACATTGTGCAACATCCCTCGGATCTACATAAACGAACCAGGGTTCTGTAACAGTCTCAGGTGCTGAAGGACCGGGGTTCATTCCATCTCCATCAATTACACCCGGACGGATATGAATTACCTTCAAACCGTGTGCTTGATGGTAGGCTAAACCTATCTGCTCACCGAGATATTTCGCCAATGCATAATTAAGGTCACCTCCACCGAATCGAAACGGCTTATCAACTTGATATGGTAACTGGACACCAGGTGCAGGTGGACATGCCGAAATACTGGAGATGTTTACCAACTTCTGTACTCCCTGCCTAACACATGCCTCAGCGACGTTCCATGTTCCCTTCACCATCACATCTGCAAACAATGTGTTAGGTTTGCCGTGCCGTTCGCGTACTAATGCAACGGTGTGCACGACAGCATCTTGATCAACACACGCTGCTTCAATCTCAGACGCATGTGTAACGTCAGCCTGAATAAATGGTATTCCATCATAATCTTTCTTAGGCTCAACAATATCGGTAAGCGTTAATTGATATGATGTGTGCAACCGATCAATTATAAACTGGGCAAGATATCCTGCAGCACCAGTAATAAGTATCTTTTCAATAGGCATTGGTGTTTACTCTATCCACTTCCGAAGGGTGGTTCAGAATAGATGGTATCGTTGTATCCTACATAGAATACATTTCCGATTTGCACAGTTGGTGCACGTAGGCTGCCACTACGTCCGAGGACTACATTCAGAACATCATCACGGGTATCGTCGTTTGGTATAAAGGTTTCTATCTTCTTACCTTTAGCGACAACAATCTGCTCTGCAGAACCCATTTTTTCCCATACTGCATCTGCTTCAAGTTTATCTTTTCGTGCATCTGATCGGTTTTCTGCTTGTATGTTGTTTGTGTCAAGAACCTCTTGAACTTTTTTACAGGAGTTTCAACCTTTTCTAAAATAGATCCAGTCTATCATCATAATTCCTCCACCCTAATAAATTTACCAGTATTGCGACTTTTTATAGCCGCATCTATTAGTTTAAGTGTTTCAAGTGCGTCAGCAAAATGGGAACGAATGAGTGTTCTATCCCCAGTTTCAATTGCACGCAACCACGCTCCAGTCTTGTCTAAACCTATACTGTTTTGTGATATAACGGGTTCATCTATCTTTTCACCATTGAGATAACCACGAATTGCATTATCCGCCATATTTGCCTGCAGACGTAAATGCGGTCCGACCACCTCAACATCAAAACAGAATTCCTCTGTACCGCAATGATTCATATGCGTTCCGAATACTCCATTGTCTAATTCATAAGTCATCTGTATAGCATTTTCAGCGTCAAATTCTGTACGGTCAAGTGCCATATTTTTTACAGTCAAAGCATGTGCTTGCAAGGGTTTCGGGTTTCCCATTACATATCGAGCACAGTCTAACACATGCACAGCCTGTTCTGCTAATGGTCCACCGCTAATCTCTGACTGTAAGAACCATGTTGGCATTTGAAATGTGAGATAGTAGTTAATAGTACAGACTGTTCTAACCAGATGGATAGCCTGATTAGCGATTAATTCTTTTAGTCTCTCATACAGAGGGTGATATCTGAGTTGAAAACCAACTGCTGCGATGACATCAGCATTTACGATATATTCAAGACATTTACGTCCATCAGAAATATTCAGGGCAGGTGGTTTTTCTACCATTATTGAGATGCCACGTTCACAAGCCTTCTTGATTGGCTCTAAACGAACAGGGGGTGGCGTTGTTATCACCACCCCGTCTAATTTTAAATCAAAAAAATCACTCAACACATCAGTAGCAATTTCGGCATTGGCAATTGAGGCAAGTTCTTGTGCGGCTTCTATTCGGACATCGTGAACAGCAACTATACGTGCGCCATAGTTAGTTACCGCACTATGGTGATGCCCACCCATCCTACCTGCACCGATGATGCCGATAGATAATGACATATCACCATTTCCTTCCTGAGCAGAGCGTTGATTCTGCATTATTGACGTTTTAAGTTGCCCCAAGTCACTGCCATCTTATCTTTCGGTTCAACAGGTGTCGGGGTTCCTCCTGGTGTTACGACAGCAATATTATCGTACTGTGCATGTTCTGCACCACTCATACGGAAACCGATTTTCCCACTTGAAAAGGCTCCCTGTGAATCTGTCCATTCACTTACAAAAGATAATTCGTCAGAATCACCGCCTACGGGTCCTATGTAAGCCTTGAAATTGGAACCTGACCGCACCTCAAATTTCGCTCTGTACCACACATTCGCTTTACGATCAACGCCATCTTCAAATGCCCCAGGTTCAGCAGCCCATCCACCATTAACCCTTCTATGCCAACGGATATGTTGTGGTGTATGTGCTGAACCATCTGTAGAAACTTGATGCATGTATATGTTATTTGCGTCCTGAGCGTGGAAGACGAACCCACTTAAACCATTCTGCGTGGCTTTGAAATCCGCGTAATAGTCGTATTCTTCTGGGAATTCGTCAACGCTAAGTCCAACCTCACCCCCTGGAACGAATAGAACACTATCACCTAATACATCGTGACCATCAGAATTATCTTGAATCACCCAAGTACCTTGTGGTGCCCACATAGATTCATCAATCTCACCATTTTCAAAATCATCATAAAACAATATTTCAGCAGAAACTGTGGAAACACACAGAATCATTGCTAAACAGATTAAATATCGCATAATACTTCATCTCCTTGTGTAAATCGGAAATACTGATAGTGCTGTAGTAAGCAATATTATTCCCGAAAGTTGATTTTATATACATTTTAATAACCGTAATATATTAGAAAATTATATCACAATTATCGCACATAAGGGAACTAAAAGTGATGGTAGAATAAGCAATTTTCACGTTCCACGCTTAGAACACAACCATCATTCTATTTGATTATTTACGTTTAAGGTTTCCCCAAGTTAGGGTTAACTTCCCATTTGGTTCAACAGAAAAAATGTCGAATCCTGCAGAAGATACAACAATGTTGTCATATTGGGCGCGCTCACCTCCACTCATCCGTATACCTATTTTACCCTTCTCAAATGATTTTTGAGCATCTGTCCATTCACTGACAAGTGTAAGTTCATCGTCTTCTACGCCAACATCCCCAAGATAGACTTTAAACTTATAGTCCTTACGCACCTCAAACTTAACACGATACCATACATTTTGGTCGCGATTTACCTTATCGTCAAAGGGTTTGGCATCAACTGTATATCCACCACCTACTTTCCTATGCCAACGGATGTGTTGTGGTGTATGTGCTGAACCAGCCGTTGAAACTTGGTGCATATATACATTATTAGCGTCTTGTGCGTGGAAAACAAAACCTGTCAAACCCGCCGACACTGTTTTAAAATCAGCGTAATAATCAAATTCTTCGGGAAACGCATCAACACTAAGACCTATCTCACTACTTTGGACAGCAAGCACTTTTTCACCGAGAACATCGTGACCGTCACCATTGTCCTCAATCACCCAAGTACCTTGCGGCATCCATTTCTTGTTATCAACTTTACCACTCTCAAAGTCATCTTGAAAAAGTATGTCAGCAGAAACTGTACAGACACACAGCATCAGTATTAAACAGATTACAAAACGCATTTTATCTCCTTATAGAAGGTTAGTATTTGTTAGTTTTCACTTGTCCCCAGATTGTTGTTAGTTTATCTGTTGGTTCAACTGCCATTGGATCAGGACCACCGTATATCTCTATTTCGTCTATACGTGCACCGTTATTGGAACGGATATGGATACGCAACCATCGCGCTTCTACATCGTCAAATGTTATTTCAGTAGTTTCGCTGATAGGTGCACCTTTGTGCGTATATACTTTTTTCCATGTATCTGCATTAGAGTCTGCATCGGCTTTGGTTGTTGCAACAAGGATGTCAAAATCTGCCGTTGTTCGATCAAGAAAACCCTGTGAATGGTCACTACCGAAATAGATTTTGTTAACATTTGCCACTGCACCGATGTCAATTTGTGCCCAACCGGGAATTGTATTTATAATCCAACTTCGGCAGTTGTTGTAGAATCCATCATTTAAGTATTCGGTGCAATGCCGTTGAGGACACCAACCCGGTAATAAAGAAGATGCATCAGGTTTAGTATCTTTCAACAATGCCAAGTTTGGTTGTTCATCCCGAACCGTTGGTACATATTCAGGACCAGGCTTACCACCAGCCTCACAAGCATCTGTTGCTGCTTTGATGTCTTGCTCCTTGAATTCGTAACGTCCGAATTTATCTGGTCCTTTTTCTTCGTCATGAACTGCGTAAACTGTTGGTGTAATCAATAGAACTATCAAAGCAGTTAAACAGAAAACTGTAAATCTCATCGTGAATTCCTCCTATTGATATTAGTTACTATAGTTTGGACAGTTTTGAAACTTCTCGTAGTATGTTGTGAAAACGCCTAAAATTCAAACAAGTTGCAATTTATATATCTTTCGCCCCGCTGGGGCTCTATGTTCAGTTCATTACACGTTCTATACACATTCCGCCCCGCTGGGGCTTGGAGTGGGACTGGAAATGATCTATATACATTCCATCCGTCTGGGACTACCACTTTTCTGACATATTTTCGTTGAGTTAAAACACTGTATGAAACTCACAGAAAAAGAATTTTATTGTCTATTTCGGCAGCACCCGCGGTGCGACAGGTGTATAGAAACATCAATGCATCCAGTAACCAAGCACC
>JAJDWI010000042.1 GCA_022825665.1 Candidatus Poribacteria bacterium | reverse complement strand
GCAAGATACTTACAGGAAACTTGCCATTAGCTACGATAAACTCAAAGAAACCCGTTTAGGGTTTCGGTATTTAGCATATTCAATGATAAACTTACGAGTGACTTTCAACGGTGTTTAGCTCGTACTCGCTATGAGTTCAATCATAACTTCCTAAGCAGAGACCTGCGTGCACTCGGAAAACTGGATAACGGCACACCTGTCTATATCAACCGGACTGTTGCAGACTCAGACTTCAAGATCTGCCTTGGCGGTATTTATCCTCATAGTTCTGTTGGTTTCAGCGGAGGTGCAAAACTTATTGTTCCTGGCACCGCAGGTTTCTCCACGATGTACTATTTCCACACCTTTCCTCAAGGTCGTGGTCCTGCAGTGATTGAAGGACAGAGCGATGAACCAGATCGTCGTGACACCATTGAAATGGCAGCAGGGTTGCTTGGACTTGATGCTATCGTAAATGTCGTGCTGAATAGCCAACGTGAAATTGCAGGATTATTCGTGGGTGACTTCATAAAGGCTCATCGTAAAGGTGCACATTTTGCATTGAAAACCTACAAAACAGAAATTACTGAGACAATTCGAACCAAGAGCGATCTTGTTGTAATTAACTGTTATCCACTTGACGCTGATGCAATTCAACTTGATAAGGCACTCGCGGCTTTTTCCTATTTTGAAAACGCTTATACAATCGCACTTTATCCTGCAACTGACGGTTCATGTTTTCACGGACTTTTTGACCGACTTGATTATGACCGCTATATGCAGCAGAAAGTGGATAGGTTACCTACAAAACCAACACCTGAACCAAAACTTGGGAGGCAATCTCAACTTCATGTTTGGTCCGAGCATTTTGATAGAGATGATTTCTATAAGGAATATCCTTCATCTCTCCTTTTCCGTGACTTAGACCAACTAATTCAACTGATGACTGAGAAACTTCCTGCAAGTGCTAAAGTTGCAATTCTACCTGTGGCTGGCATTCAAGTATTGACATCAACGTAGTTACACTTATTTATCGTTTAGCGAATTGGAGAACACATGAACAACACTGCAACAATCCATTCCCGTGCTTGGTATGGAGATAACGAACTGACACTGAATTTTCCTACCGGTTGGGAAGTGGAAGTACTTGGACCGAAAGATGCCCCTGCACTTTCTGACCAACAAATTGAACGTGCAATTGCTGAACCTATCGGTACACCCCGAATTGCAACACTCGTAAAAGGTAAAAAGAGTGCTGCCATAGTCGTTGATGACCTAAGTCGTCCTACCCCTGCAGCCAAAGTTATTCCGTTTCTGTTGCATGAACTCACCGAGGCAGGCATTCCAAAATCAGAAATCCGTTTTGTTGTAGGCGGAGGTTCGCACCGTCCCCTCACAAACGAAGAAATGGCGAAAAAAGTTGGTGCTGACATCGCTACCGAATATGAGGTCACAAGCCACGACTTTATGAGTGGTGACCTACGTGGGTACGGAAGTCTTGACAACGGAATGCCTATCTATATCAATAGTGTTGTTGCTGATGCAGATTTTAAAATATGTTTGGGTGGAATTTATCCGCACGGCGCAGTTGGATTTGGTGGTGGCGCAAAGTTGATTGTTCCTGGGATTTCTGGTTTTGCTACTATGTTCTATTTCCACACCTTTTCACCGAGTCGTGGACATGCTGTTATTGAAAAGAAGGGGAGCACTCCAGACCATCGCGATTTCGCAGAAGAGGTCGCTGCTGTCATCGGTCTTGATGTTATCGCAAATACCGTCCTTAACTCCCGAAGAGAGATTTGTGGGTTATTTGTTGGCGATTATGTGCAGGCACACCGTGCAGGTGCACATTTCGCATTGGAAACTTATGGCACAGAAATACCGTCACAGTCACGTAAAGAGACAGACTTGGTAGTGCTAAATTGTTATCCGCTTGATAGTGATCCAATTCAAACAGGCAAAGCTTTGTGGGCATCCAGTTACTTTGAAAAAGCATATAAGATGGTGCTTAACCCCGCAAGTGATGGTATCTGCTACCATGGTTTATTCGATCAAATTGATTATACCCGTTTTCTCGAACAGAGATCCGAAAGAATCCCGCCAGAACTACCCGAACCAAAACTCGGAAACTTGGACCAAATTCACGTCTGGTCAGAACATTTTTTAGTAGATGACTTTTACAAAAAGCATTCCAACGGCATTCTCTTCCGTGATCTTGAACAGTTAATTCATCTATTTGCTGAAAAACTACCTTCAAACGCAAAAGTCGCAGTCTTACCTTCTGCGGGAATTCAGGTGTTGGCACAGGAAGGATAACAGAACATCCTATGGCATCTTCTATCAGAAACAGCTTGCAGCGTATCAATACGTTCCTCGGCAAAACTGAAACTGGTTTATTATGTCTGATTGTTGCGATGATGATTGGGCTGGCAGTGCTTGAAATTGTTTTGCGTTATGTCTTTAAAACGAGTTTTATGTGGAAACACCGGATGCTTCAGAACTTGACTCTCTGGATGTGTTTTCTTGGTGCTGCCCTTGCGTCTTCTGAAAGACGACACATCAGTATTGATGTACTCACCAGAATTTTACCCGATAACATTACACGTTACACCGCCTATATTATTGATGTGTTGAGTCTGGTAGTCGTAAGTATTTTAGCTTATTTCGGTTTTGTATTTCTGATAGAGGAACAGCAGAGTTCTGCTATACTAATAGGTAATATACCGCTTTGGTGGGCAAAAACTATTATTCCGTTAGGATTTGTGCTCATTGGAATTCACTTGATACTTCAGATATGCATCAATTTAACAGGTAGTGAACAACACACCGGGGATAAAACCGAAGGAGATGCGAACTAATGGGATTGTTAATCGGCATCGGCTTAGTCGCGTTTGCACTATTAGGAGGTGCGCTCTTTGTCTTACTCGGTGGAGCAGCGATTATTGGATACGCTGCAGCAGGAGATCCGATTTCAGCTATCCTTATTGATTTTAACAGCATAATTAAAAATACGACAATTCCGATTATTCCGCTCTTTACTCTGGCGGGATATATCATTGCAGAAGGTAATGCACCGAAACGGTTGGTCGCGTTCGCACGTGCAAGTGTTGGATGGCTACCGGGTGGTATTGCTGTCGTTGTACTCACCACATGTGCTTTCTTTACCACTTTTACTGGTGCATCTGGTGTAACCATAATCGCACTCGGTGGTTTGGTCTATCCTATCCTACGGCAAACCTATAACGAAAATTTTTCCCTCGGTCTGATAACAGCCTCAGGCAGCATTGGACTCCTCTTCCCTCCAAGCATTCCACTAATTCTCTATGCTATTGTTGCCTCTGTGCCAATCGCCACGATGTTCTTTGCTGGAATTATTCCGGGGGTACTTATTCTGGTTATTCTTGGTTCGTATTGTAGTGGATGGAGTCTCATCAAACGTGCGGAAACGACATCGTTTAGTTTTCCTGATTTTGCACGTACATTTTGGGAAGCAAAATGGGAACTCTTGTTACCCATTCTTGTATTAGGTGGAATCTTTAAAGGTATTAGTCTTGATGAAGTCGCAGCACTTACAGTAATCTATGTCTGTATCGTAGAAATCTGCATTCACCGCTCTATTTCCATAAAAACACTGCCGCGTCTTATCAAAGAGAGCATGCTTCTTGTAGGGGCAATCCTTATCATTCTTGGCATTGCTTTAGGATTAACAGGCTATCTCAATAATCTTGAAGTGCCTATTATTGTTCTTAATTGGATTCAGTCAATAACAGAAAACAAGATCATAACACTTATCGGTCTCAATATTTTCCTACTGATCATTGGGTGTTTGATGGACATTTTTTCTGCAGTCGTCATTGTTGTGCCTTTACTCCTGCCGATTGCTGATCAACTTGGTATTGACAAAACGCATCTCGGTATTATCGTGCTAACCAATCTTGAGATTGGATATCTCACACCCCCTGTAGGTATGAACTTGTTTATTTCAAGTTTAAAGTTTGATAAATCAGTGGTACTACTATACAAATCCGTGCTGCTATTTATTGCTTTGTTGTTGATAGCATTGATACTTGTAACCTATATCCCAGACTTAAGTCTTTGGCTTCCGCGCGCGCTTGGGAAGATATCAGAACCGCTGTTGTGAACTGTTAATGCAATTAATTCACATCAACATATATTCCGGTAGGTACGTTCTTCAAGTGTATTATAAACGTCAATTTAAGAACAGGTCTCTTGTGGTAGTTCCTTGTCCGACTAATTTTAGATGACACACCTTTCGCACCGCTGGTGCTGAAATATGTTTTGCTATAGCCTCGGAGAGGCGGAAGGTGTATAGCAAACGTTTATCCTACTAATAACAAACCCGCCAAATGCCATGATTTGTAGCGTCGATTTCTTGATTTGTCCATCCTGTTTCAGACACTGAAATCTGAAACGGACATCAAACATATTGGATATATATTGTTATCAAACGCAATAACATTACAAAACCAAACGATCACCAAGTACAATATAACCTAACATCCAACATACACAACTTACAAAATCAAGGAACACAATGACAATATACCAAATCCAAAAACGAAACCCTCAAATAAATTATACAAAACTTATACAATGCGATGACAACATACCAAAACATAAAAACTGAAAAAAAACAACTAAACGGTATGCTTTTAGTTGTTTTTTTTAATTTCCGTCAACAAAATAAACCGATTTAAACCCTTACCACTACAGGATCGAGAACACCTAAGCAAAATTTAGAAAAAAACAACTAAAAAACAACTAAAAGTATGTTTTATGCTGTTACGCAGGTAAGAAAATGTATTAGAAATACCAAAAACTAAATAACCTTGTTATACATAACTAAATAATTTACAACTCTCTGAAATATGTGCTATAATTGTTACAGTTTCAATAATAGAGAGGAGAAGGTATAATGAAACAAGTTCGTTGGTCAAATAAGGTTAACATTTCAATTGTACTAAGTTTAATATGTCTTTTTGCAATTGGAAGCATATTTACTGGATGTGCAGATACAAACACAAAAGAGGAATTTAAGGTTGCGATGCTACTGCCTGCATCAAAAACTGACGCAGGTTGGAACGCATTAGCTTATGAAGGACTGCTTGCTATTGAAGAAGAACTGGGAGCAAAAATTATGGATGTTGAAAGTAGAACATCTACCGAACAGGAACAACACTTCCGTTATTACGCAGAAAAAGGGTTTGATCTCATCTTTGGACATGGCTACGAATTCCAAGGTCCTGCAAAAGCGGTTGCATCTGATTTTCCAGACACTATTTTTATCACATCTTCTGGTGGTACCAGAACTGACAATATATCACCAGCTAACTTCCGCGTAGAACAACCCGCATACCTTTTAGGTATAATCGCAGGTATGATGACAAAAGGGAATAAACTCGGTGCCCTCGGTGGGGATGAAATACCATCAGTAAAAAGTACTTTTATTGCCTTTGAAGAGGGGGCAAAAAGTGTTAATCCAGATGTGGATGTCAGACAAGTATGGGTAGGTAATTGGGAGGATGCCGTTAAAGGGAAAGAACTTTCATTGGCACTTATCAATGAAGGTGTTGATTTTATCTTTCCGAATGCCGATGCCGCAGGACTTGGTGCTTTTCACGCAGCCGAAAACGCTCAAGCTGAAGGAAATATGGTATACACATTTGGGGCAAATAAAGATAAGAGTGAAATTTCCGAAACTACTGTTCTCGCAAATGCAGTGATTACACCTAAGGCATTCGTGAAGATCGCTAAACTTGTTAAGGATGGTAAATTCAAACCAAAGATTTACACCTTCAACATGTTAACGGACCAAGCAATCACTCTCGTCTACAACCCAAAATTGAAAGATAAGATACCTCAAGAAGTACTTGATAAAGTTGAAGAGGTAAAATCCAAAATCTTATCTGGTGAACTTGAAGTACCACAAATTGATTTCACTGAAGAGAATTAACTTAGTTCTCAACACGCGTTTTCTGTAAATTTTTAAAGACGGATGCTTTGACATGAGCAATATAATGCAGATTGATGGAATTGAAGTCACCTTTACAGAGGGTGAAACTGTGCTTGAAGTAGCACAAAGACATCAAAAAGAAATTCCAACGCTCTGTTACGACCCTCGGCTGGAACCATTTGGCGGATGTCGCCTATGTATCGTGGCATTAGAAGGTGCACGGAATCCGGTTGCATCTTGTACAACGAAAGCTACATCAGGAATGGTCGTTGAAACAACAACCGATGCAATAGAGACATATCGGAAGACACTACTTGAAATGGTGATAAGTGAGAATCGTGAGATAGATGTCCACCCGTTACGCGGTTATGCATCCGATGAACTTGCAAATCTCTGTAACAAGTATGAAATCCATGACACAAAAATTACAGGTGCGAAATCTGGCACAAGCAAAGAGGATGACAATCCGTTTATACTAAGGGATTACGAACTTTGTATCTCCTGTTATCGGTGCGTACGGGTCTGTGCCGAACAGGAAGGTGACCATGCCATCAATGTGATGAATCGTGGCTTCCATACACAAATTACGACAGAATTTGATGGACTCCTCAAAGATTCCGCTTGTACTTTTTGTGGGCAATGTATCCAAACCTGTCCTACCGGTGCCCTTGCCGACAAGAAAGCACTCCGTGCTGTTGATGAAGTCGCTGATGCCCCACTGAACAAAACCCGCACTATCTGTCCATATTGTGGAGTCGGATGTTCTGTTGATGTACTTACGAATGAGAATACAATAGTCGGTATCCACCCAGCCATGGATGGACCTGCTAATCAGGGCGCGCTCTGTGTAAAAGGACAATTTGCTTACGACTTTGTACAACATCCTGACAGGTTGAAAACACCACTGGTTCGTGGAGATGATGGTGAATTCCATGAAACCACATGGGAAGATGCACTTCAAAAAGCTGCAGAAGGGTTCAAAAAAGCACACGCTGAGCATGGTAGATACAGTATCTACGGTATTGCATCTGGACGTGCCCCGAGTGAAGCAGCATATCTAATGCAGAAGTTTATACGTGCGGGATTTGGCACCAATTATATAGACAATTGCAGCCGTGCCTGACACGCACCGACCGTTGCCGGTCTGGCAGCGACAATCGGACGCGGGGCAATGTCAAACCCTCTCGTTGATATGCAGAAACCCGATGTTATATTTTGTATCGGCACAAACATGACAGAGTGTCATCCTGTAGCAGCGACTGGGTTAAAAAAGGCAATCGCACGTGGTGCCAAGCTTATTGTTGCCGATCCGAGACGAATCGGATTGGCAGAAATGTCTCATCTCTATCTACCACTCCGTGTTGGATCTGACACTGCACTACTTCTTGGAATGGCACACGTCATTGCTCGCGAAGGTATAATTGATGAGGAATTCATAGAAAATCGCACGACTGGGTTTGACGACTTTTTTGAACATATCAGCCAATGGACACCAGAATGGGCAGAGACAATAACAGGTGTCCCGGCAAAAGATATTGAAACTGCAGCAATGTGGTATGGTACGTCGAACAAAGCAGCTATCTACTATACACTTGGGATTACAGAGCATATCTGCGGTGTGGAAAATGTTCAAAGTCTATGCAATCTTGCGCTAATGACAGGTAATGTCGGGCGCGAGGGAACAGGTATTAACCCAATGCGAGGACAAAACAACATCCAAGGAGCGGGAGATAGCGGTGCTTTACCTAATAATTATCCCGGATTTCAATCGGTAACCGATCCAAATAATCAGGAAAAGTTCAAATCAGAATATGGCAGGACAATTGACCTTGAAAAAGGCATCACAAAAGTTACTGCTTTAGAACTCTGCGGAGATAGCATTCAGGCGATGCTTATTGATGGAGAAAATACGTTGTTGTCCGATCCAGACCGTGAGCATTGCGAACATGCCCTCCGCTCATTAGATCATCTCGTTGTCATTGATATTTTTTTGACCGAAACCGCGGAACTTGCTGATGTTGTGTTACCTGCGTCAGCATGGGGTGAAACGGATGGAGTTTGTACAAATACAGAACGACGTGTCCAACGTATGCGTGCAGCCGTTCAACCGCCAGGTGATGCCAAACCTGATTGGTGGATTATCTCTGAAATTGCCAAACGGATGGGTATCAAAGGTTTTGAATTCGATTCACCAAAACCAATTTTCAATGAACTTTGTAGACTCTCACCGATATATGCTGGATTAGATTGGGAACGGATAGAGAAGGGTGTCACTGATGAATTAAATAATCAATGGCCCGTCCCACACAAAGAACACCCAGGTACACCTCGATTACACGAGGAGACGTTTGTCAATGGTAAGGGTATTTTTTCTAACGTTCACTATCGAGACCCAGCAGAAACAATCAGCGACGATTTTCCTGTGTGGCTAACAACTGGAAGACGTTTACAATCTTATCATACACGCACACAGACAGGACGATCACAAGGTATTGATTATCTTTTACCTGAAGAATCACTTGAAGTGAATCCTGCAGACCTTAAAAAGTGGAAATTGTCAGATGGTGAATGGTGTAAGATGAGCAGTGCGCGTGGAAGTATCAATATCAAAGTCAAATCCACAAATCGCTCACCACGCGGCACCGTTTTTGCCAGTTTCAGTTTCGCGAATGTTCCCGTAAATCTATTAACTGGTTCAGGATACGATCCTGTAACACACACAGCCGAGTTGAAGGTGTGTCCTGTAAAATTGGAACCACTCTAAGGAGAATTACTTATGGAATGGAAAACAAATTGGTTAGAAAAAACTGATGATACTGATGATTTAAAGAAACAGTTGCAGTCTGAGGGATTTGATGCATACCAGTGGTCAGGACGTCCTGGTGGCAAATACCTTGATTACATCCATACGCAAGACGAGGTACTATGTGTGTTATCAGGCACTGCGGAGGTAAAAGTCGATGAAGACACAGACATTATTAAACGTGGTGACCGAATTGATGTTCCCGCGAATACCTACCACTCATTAACTGTAACAAGTACAGAACCCCTCGTTGTATTGACTGGCATGCGAAAATCATAATAGCATTCTGATGTCAGTTATCAGCAATCAGAAAAGACCTAATCTCTTATTACGTTTACGAAAATCCGCATTCTAAAGAAATTTATACTGTCAACTCAATAGAAAGGAAATTATATGAAAATAACTGTTGAAACTGGTGATTTTCGCCAAAAAGAAACTGATGCTGTGCTTATCCCTATGCTTGAGGAGGATTTCCATAATGAACTATTCCTTGCTGCCGATGCATCTTTAGATGGTCGCATTCAAGCATTTTTAAACCTTGGTGATTTCAAAGGTAAACCAAAGACTACAAGTGTCCTCTATACAAACGGGGCAATAACATCACCTCGTATTATATTGGTTGGTCTCGGTATATACACAGAACTCAATGCGGAGAAGGTTCGTCAAATTGCCGGACACACAGCTCGGTATTTACGCGATATGGGACTTAAATCTGTCACAGTTCCCATTCCACCCGAAACACAAGATGATTGGGCACAAGCTGCCGTTGAAGCCAGCCTACTCTCACTCTATGAATTCAAACAACACAAGACACAAAGCGATAAAGATGATGACGATAATAAATCACTTGACTCAATGACTTTTTTAGTCGGTAGTGATGCGGAGAAGTCGTTAATAGAACCCATCGTTGAACGAGGAGAAACCATTGCAAACGGCACCATCCTTGCTCGGGATCTCAGCAATCAACCCGGAAACCATCTAACACCGACACAACTGGCGGAAAAAGCAGAAGAGGTAGCGGAAACAGTGGGACTCAACTGCACAGTTTTTGACAAACCGACACTTGAAGAAAAAGGCTTCCGTACACTCTTAGCGGTTGCACAAGGCAGTGCAGAAGATCCAAGATTTATCATATTAGAATACACGCCTGAAGGTGAAGGACACGATACTGTTGCACTTGTAGGAAAAGGCATTACTTTCGACACTGGTGGAATTTCACTGAAATCTGGAAAAGGTATGGACGAGATGAAACATGACATGTCGGGTGCTGCAGCTGTATTAGGGGCAATGCAGGTGATCGGACAACTCAAACCGGATGTGCGTGTCATCGGAATAATTGCAACAACAGAAAACATGCCGGGTTCAACCGCAATAAAGCCCGGAGATGTTGTGACCTCCTACGGTGGAAAAACTATTGAGATTATGAATACAGATGCCGAGGGAAGATTAATTTTAGCTGATGCGCTCGGTTGGACTGCACAATATAATCCAAATGGTGTTGTTGATTTAGCTACGCTTACCGGTGCCGTGATTACCTGCCTCGGACATATCGCCGCAGGGGCAATGGGTACCGATGATGCACTCATGGAAAAGATAAAGAAAGCTGCTGAGAAAACACACGAACGCGTCTGGGAACTACCGCTTTGGGATGATTATGATGAAGGCGTCAAAAGCAAAGTTGCAGATGTGCAAAACATTGGTGACGGCACTTCCGGTACGATTGCAGGAGCTGCATTTCTGAAGAAATTCGCAGAGGGGTACCCGTGGGTACACCTTGATATCGCAGGCACAGCATGGGGAATGAAAGGATCTTCATATATTCCTGAAGGAGCATCTGGATACGGTGTCCGGTTGTTAGTCCAATTGGTTGAGGATTGGTAGAATCTGTTCTTTATTCACTCGTCCGATCAATACTATTGCAGATACGCCAAATGTTTGAATGGGCATTTGGCGTTATTTCTTATATCAAACCTATTAACCTCGTAGATACGGGAATTCTAACCAACACATTGATATCCTATCCGAATAACATAAACCATTCATTCACCTAAATATTGACTCAACCATATTGAATATTTTCTGTCAAAAAACAACGCGCATAATAGTAGTCCTTTGAAGGTACGGACATAGAATTACTTTAGGAGATTCTGACGGCTCCCAAACCTAAAGGATTGGGGTTCCTTAGGTCATCTTCTCACGCCTTGCGTCCTTTGAAGATGTGGGCATCTTTTATTGTCTTATAGACAACTCACTTGGGTTTAAGCCAAGTTTACCGTGCAGCAACTGCAGGGGTGCCCGCCAAAGCACGACTAACGGGGTCCGTATTATTCCCCAAATGCGCGACCCAGAT
>JAJDWI010000108.1 GCA_022825665.1 Candidatus Poribacteria bacterium | reverse complement strand
TGTATGCCGATGTTCCTTTGCAAAAGGTAGTCCTTCCTCCTGGACAACGGAATATATACCCACTAACTCCCAATCCTGGAAATCTTGGTTCAGATAACATATATGTCGGAGGTTGCTTTGCTCGCTTCGGTTTACAGGACTATATGTGAGGATGAGGGCGAGGAAACCTCGCCCCTACGAATGTCCGAGGTGCGATGAATTGCGCGACTACAAACGCGTTTCTCCTTAGATTGACGCTAATGGTTCGGTTAGGAAACCGAACCTACCGTTGGGTATAATAATTATAGTTTTACTATAAGATACTACATTAACAATATGCAGACCAACCGTTTTTCGCGTGGAATGAGTGATTATCAGTTGAAGATGGCATTCATTATGCCGACGATGATTTTGCTCATTTTGATGAATATCTTTCCGCTTTTGTGGTCTCTCTATTTGAGTTTCCATGACTACGAAGCATCCATGCAAAAACCACCTGTATTTATTGGCGCAAAGAACTACGTAGACGTACTCACGGATCCTGATATATGGGGTTATTTTCGTACCACAGCATATTTTGTAGTTGTAGCAGTCAGTGCACAATTCCTTATAGGATTTGGATTAGCACTATTGCTTAACCGTAGTTTTCCATCCAAAGGTCTGGTCACGACGTTACTCCTACTCCCAATGATGTTGTCTCCTGTCGTTGTTGGTATATTTTGGCGGTTTATTCTTGCTTCAGATAACTCAGGATTACTTAACTATCTATTAAGTCCTATTCTTAACTTACCTGTAATTAATACTATCTTCGACCCTCCAATTGAGTGGACTACTGATCCAAAGATTGCTATGTTGGCTGTGGTAATTGTTGATACATGGATGTGGTCACCATTTATGATGTTGATTTCATTAGCCGGTCTAAGTGCTGTTCCAAAATCACTCTATGAAGCAGCGGATGTTGACAGAGCATCAACATGGTTCAAGTTCCGTTGGATTACATTACCGTTGGTGTCCCCACTTCTGCTTATTGCCCTTCTATTCCGGACAATGGATGCCTTTAAGATGTTTGACATTGTGTATGTACTCACGCGTGAAGGTGGTCCTGGGAGAGTAACCGAAACCGTCTCTATGAATCTATATAGAATTGCATTTCGGAATTATGATACGGGTAAAGCTTGCGCTATGGCATATATTCTACTTATTATTATCGTTGCATTAAGTAACATCTATGTGAAATACCTAAATCGTGTTAAGGGAGAAGAATAAATAAATGGCAAATCATCCAAACAGGAATTCTTTTGTATTTACCATAATCATGGTATTAATTATCCTTTCAGTGATTGCCTATATTCTGCCAATTTATTGGATTGTAGTTACATCACTAAAAGCCCCTGCAGACATCAACACGAAAGTACCAAAGTTTCTCTTCATTCTTTCGTTGGAGAACTATCAAAAGTTGATGCCTGAAGGGAATATATCTATAGTTACTTATCTTTTCATAGGACAAGTAATTGCAGGACTGATACTATTTGCCATTTTCTCCCTACCTAATATTAAACTAACATCTCGCGTGTCGCTTCGTGCCCTTGGTATCCTCTGGAATGTCTTATTTATAATCACATGTATCTATGGATTCTTAAGCATGTCACCACATCCTCGTTTAAAAGTAGATGTCCGTTACCATTTTTTTACTTTAATCCTTTGTTCAGTAGGTGCATATTTTCTGGTTATACCTTGGAAGAAAAAAATCTATTCTGTATTTACTGACTCCAATGGAGATGCCATCCCAAACCAAAAGGAGAAACTGGCATTTATTGTACCAGTTATCTTCGCGACAATCGGAATCTGTATTGCACTCGCAAATGGTGGGTCAAAGTATTTCTATCAACTTTTCAATAGTATTATAATCGGTGGTGGAAGCACAGTGCTTGCAGTTGGCTTAGGTACTATTTCTGCGTATGCATTTTCACGATTCAATATTGCTGGTAAGGATGACCTACTATTCTTTATCCTCAGTACGCGTATGTTGCCACCTGTTGTAGTAGTAATACCGATCTATCTGATGTATATTGCACTGAAGTTAAAGGATACACATTTCGGTTTGATACTCCTTTACACGACTTTTAACGTTTCTTTTGCAGTTTGGCTCATGAAAGGATTCATTGATGAAATTCCAAAGGAATACGAGGACGCTGCACTCGTTGATGGATACACACGTTTTCAAACATTTATGAAAGTTGTTTTACCTCAATCTGTTACAGGAATTGCAGCGACTGCAGTGTTCTGCTTGATAACCGCTTGGAACGAATTTGCCTTTGCACTGGTTCTAACGGAAACCGGTGGAAGAGCAGTAACTGCACCACCATCCATTCAAAGTGCTACAGGCTCTGCAGGAATGGACTGGGGTAAAATAGCAGCTTCCACGTTTGTTTTCTTGTTGCCTGTTGCTATTTTCACATTCATTATGCGAAGCCATTTATTGCGCGGTGTAACGTTCGGTGCAGTTAAGAAATAATTGACACGACTTGCGTAAGTTAAAATTCTGTGTTATCATTAAATATAGTTCATTAAAAACACACTATAAGTTGTGTTTTTAATTGCATTATATTCAGACCCCATTCAACATTAGAAATGTCCAAACTGAACTGAATGTACATTTACATTCGTATCGTCAGAAAATTGTCTATTTATTTTGCTTTACTATCAGAAAAAGTGCATCCAAAATGAAGTTAATTTGGAGGAAATAAATGGCAAAAAAGAAAAAGTTACCACAAACTAAAATCGGTCTTGATCAACTTACATGGAAAATGCGTGAGCATATTAAACTATTAGGATTTTCTTCTGTTGAACAATATAAACACTGGTGTCGTCAACATAATTTCACCAGCGGGTTAAATAAGAATTCACTTCAACGTCGAAACGAAATAACTGCTGCGAAGTCAATAGAAATATCTGAAATCATGGCGAAGGAAAAAAAGGGTCGCAACTTACAGGATATAATACCTAAGATTTATGTAGAAGAACTTGATGGTGAAGAACTGAGAAATCCGATTGCGAAAGAAATTGCCCTTGCTTTTAACAGAAGTAATTGTCGCGATGTGCTTCAACGATTATTGTTATATATTGGGGAAAATTCTGACCTGTTAAAAGACACTTTTTATATTAAGGGGATTGAAGCGATTGCAAATCATTCAGAAAGTTGGATACGTCCATTAGAAACATGGCATGTCAAAAGACATAACCGTGACCGCCAGTTTTCAGGACTACTTTGGCATTTATTCGTAGCTTATGATGTGCCATCTTTTATGGATCGTGTTTGGTTAGCTGATAACGTGACACACCAAGAATGGTATAAACATATAGGTGTTGGAAACAATATCCGAACCGCGCCTGAATTACCTGTATCACTGACGAAAAAGATGGCACATCATTTTCTGAGTGCTCCCAAGCAGTACACTGTTGAGGAAGCACTAAGATGGGGACAAATTCAGGCACTGGGTGGGGATAGACGACTATTTGATGCACTTCGCGGCACACGATTTATAAATAATTTTAGTAACGATGAATTCTGGTTGAATGTAATAAGGTTCTTTATTATGAATCCAATGTTGGATGTGAATCATGTTAACCCGATTATTGATTTTATCTGGAATCAGAAATTCCAGAATCGACGTGTCTTTATTGAAAGAGGAGTCGTTGAGGAAATTGATCCGCCACAACCAAACTTCAGTATGAAAGGTAGGACACCTGAAATATTACTACGACAAGTTAATGAATGGCACATGACGCTTGGTAAGAAAAGAAGGCAAGGAAATTTACTTTGGGAACATTCAAATATTGGAGAATTGCATCTGAGAGAACGGAGTGTGGATAAGAATAGAACCATTAACTGGCACATTAGAGAACTTTTAAGCACAGAGGAACTCATTGACGAAGGTAGAGCATTGAAGCACTGTGTTTATACTTATGCGGATTCCTGTGTTAGTGGTAAAACATCTATTTGGTCGTTGGAGACTGAAGATGAAGGTAAACGAAAAAAGTATCTGACTATTGAACTATTATTGGGAGAAAAACTAATCCGTCAAGTTAGAGGGAGAGCAAATCGATTACCAACACAAAAAGAAAAAAACATGTTAATGCGGTGGGTCAAGAAGGAAAACCTTGAAATTGCTGATTATGTTAGTTTTGATCGTGGTTAAAAAAATAAGTTGATAATTTGTAAGAATACATGGTAATCTTCCTATACGATAATCTGGTGGTAATGCATCCTTTATCGTTCGAGACCATAAAGGAGGGAAAATAATGGAAAATTCAACGACTATACAAGAAATTGTAACACAACTTAAAACGCTATCTCTTGAACAACAGAGACAAGTATTAGATTTTATGTTAGAGTTGTCAGACAAACAACCAAAACAATATCCGGGTAAAAACCTTCTGCAACTTGTCGGTACAATTTCAAAAGAAGACTTGGAAATCATGAAACAGACAATTAAAGACGGGTGTGAGCAGATTGATGAATCAGAATGGTAGATATCTGCTTGATACAAATATTGCAATTGCCTTGTTTGGGGGTGACCCCATAATACAAGAAAAAGTAAGAGATTCTAACAATATAGTTGTAGCATCTCCAATTGTTGGTGAACTTTGTTTTGGTGCACAGAAATCCAATAAAGTTTGGGAAAATCTGCAGAAAATTGACATTTTAGTAGAACAAAGTCTTTTTCTTTCCTGTGATTTAGAAACTGCTCGGTGGTACGGAATCATTAAAAACCAGTTGCAGAGGAAAGGTCGTCCTATCCCCAACAATGATATCTGGATCGCAGCAATCGCTATTCAACACGAATTAATCCTCGTCACACGAGACTCACATTTTGATGGAATTGACTCTCTACAGACAGAATATTGGTAGATTCAAATTATCAACAAATAACTCTCTTTCCAATCATACAGAAAAATAGGCAGGTTTAGCAAACCCACCTATTTCATTGTGAACAACCTACTTTTTTGCTCTATAGTCTTTCAATAATTCATTGATTTTATCAAGAAACTCTTGAGAATATATATCCCCAATTAATGCTTTGTGAGTTTCAGTAGCAATGGTATCCCAAGCCATTATGGCATCATCCTCAAAATCTACAACTTTTATACCCGCCTTCTTTGTCAGAGCTTCAACAGCCCTGTCATTGTCTTTACGGATATCCTGAATTAACATACTCATATATTTTTTTCCAGCTTCACGTATTACCTTCTGTTGATCAGCAGTAAATTTATCGAACTTTTCCTTTGTGATTACAATCGCACCCACACCAGCATTTACCGGCAGCATCGTCATGTATTTGAATTTGTCGTGCCATTGTAGTGCAATAGTAACATAAGGTGATGCTGTTATAGTATTGAGTTGTCCTGAGTGCAGTGCCGGTAAAACCTGATTGACTTCTCTGGGAACAGTTGCAATATTCGCTCTTTTAAAAAATTCAATCCCAATCTTATCGCTTGTTCTAACCCACATTTTCACATTTGTAGATTGAAGGTCTGCAATAGTCTTTATCGGTTGATTACTAAAAATGTAATAAAACCCAATATCTCCCATGCCAATAAGAACATAACCCTTTTCAAGAAATACCTTGTCTAAATCTTCAAGTAGATAGTCGCGAACATAATCAAGTTCTTCGTAGTTTTTAAACAATCGAGGAAGTTGGAATATCAAGACTTCTTCGTTTATCTCACCGAGACCTGTAGCAGTCATTGCTCCAGCATGGATTAATCCTGTTCGCATCTTACGGATGACATCCAGCTCGTCACCCTGTATGCCATTAGCAAAGAATTGGAATTTGATCTGACCATCAGTGTTTTTGAAGATCTCTTTTGCCATCGCATCAAAATTGTTCATCCATGTTGAACCTTTCGGTGCATAAGTAGCGAACTTAATAGACTCAACAGCCAGAAGGGTTGTTGGTAAGCATAACATTCCAAAAACAAGGACAATTACATTAACAATACTTACAAGTTGATTCTTACATCTTAATTTCATATATGTCATTATTCAGTTTCTCCTTCTTCCATTTCTGTACCAAAAAGCACATCAGTTTGAGAGAGCCAACGTTTCGCGCGAGCCTTTGCTATTGATGTAGCAGCTTCTTGACCAGGATAGATGTCATTAGGTGCATCAATTACTGCCTGTAATGAATTCTTATAAAGTTCAATATCCAGTTTCGGATAAGCATAATATCGCGCAAGATAAAATTTACTCATTAGGAATTTACCACTGTTTATTTCATCAACTTTATCAATATGTTCCTTTGCCTTTTCAGGATCCCCCCCAATTGCTGGTGACCTATCACCATAAAAGACCGCGTAGAACAAATGCGCACTACCGAAGTAAAAAGTTTCATCCAACTCAAGGACACGCCGCATCATTAACTCCACACGAACCAGATCAATAACTTGCATTGGATCATCTTTTTGTAGACTAATACCGCGTCCTACGGAATATGCTGCCCAAAAAAGCGGTTCTACATCCTTCTTTTTTAATTTTTTCAGCGCATTTTCAAAAGAACCAGAATCTACAGATCTGCCTTTCTTGAAGGTTTTGTCAGACTTAGCCAATGCCTTGAACGCATACATTTCAGACCGTGTGTAATGCTCAATCGCTTTTTCACGCATCTCATCAACAGTTTCAGAGTCTCCTGCAATTTCGGCATCTTCCATCCTATCTTCAAGAAATCCACTATAAGATGCATGTGCCCTTGAAGTCTTAACAATCAGTGATTTATTTCCTAACTTAGATAATCGTTCAAGTGTTTTTAGATTCTTCTCAAGTGTGGTTTCTACAACAACTAAGTCACCTTCCTCTTGAATTTTGGAGAGTTTACTTAGTCCACAACCACTAACGAGTATAGATAGGAAAAGTAAAATTGCTATTCGATTAATGAATTTATTGCTAATCATCTTGTATAAATTACCTCCTGTTAGAATAGTTTCTCAATTGAAACATATCAGTAATATAATGAAAACACTGGATAACCTATTTCTAATGGAAAAGAAAGAGTGGTATGTTGACATCTTGAATTTAAATGTTGTTTTACGCTTCCCAGGAAAAATTCTCTGGCATTCATTCTCTCATGTTCCCATAACCAGTAGATCAATATCATTATAGTAGAATCCATAATTATTTACACACTACGGTAGGTTCGGTTTCCTAACCGAACCGGTGTTTGTTCAATCTCATAGATGCGGTTAGGAAACCGCATCTACCGGGAGTATGTATATATTTTTAGGTTTCACTATAAAAGAAATCTAATAGGTTTTTGTCAATTATTGTAAAGTTGATGAATGGATACTATAGCATAATGTCAGCTTATATTGGAAATAAAAGGTAGATTAACGACAGTGCCGCAAATGTTATCCGTTGGAGTCTCAATCTGAATTCTGCTGCCTTTTTCAATGTACGCCATACGAACATAACCTATGGCAATCGGTACTCCAAGTGTCGGGGAATAGACTGAACTTGTAACCCATCCTATTTCTGTGTCGTCATCTACTATGGGTAAATTTGGTTGTACAGGATTTTCATCATGTATTTTAATGCCGCGTAAGAGACGGTTCGGATGTCCACGATACTTCATTCGTGCGACAATCTCTTGTCCAATGTAGCAGCCTTTTTCAAAATCAATTGCGTGTTCTAATTTCGCTTCAAGTGGAAAAATGGCATCAGTTAATTCTGTTCCGTATCTCGGTGTACCTGCTTCAATCCTAAGAGACTCAAGTGCATCCCACCCAACTGGTACAACATCAAATGTTGCTGTAATCATCTCATTCCATAACCATTCCAACTTGTCAGTAGCAGTATACAGATGATACCCATATTCTCCTACTGTATTTGACCTGACACAACCAATCCATTGATTATCTATATCACAGGATAGTGAATGATGTTCTGGTAAGGTTCTGAGTTCTTTCAATCCCAATACTGATTCGACAAGTTCTGGAGATTCTTGACCATATACGGCAATTGCCCCAACTTTGTCAGATACCACCGAAAGTTCCACATCATCTGCAATAATGTACTTGTCCAATTCTGTAAAAGCTTGATCTATGCATTCAGGAGCAGTGCTGATATAGATTGTATCTTCAAAGATATAAACCTTCAGATCCGCTATTATTTTACCACGATTTGTTAATAATGTAGCATAATTCCCTTCCCCAGTTGATAGGTTTTCTACATCATTAGAGATGAGACGGTGCAAAAATATAGACCGGTCCTCTCCTGTCAGACATAGTGTTCCAAGGAATGAAATATCAGAAATACCAACACTATTTCTGACCGCATTGTGTTCCTCAATAGGGTTGGTGAATTGAACTGCTAAATTCCAATCACCGTGTCTTCCATCAAAGGTTGCGCCAAGTTTTTGATGTAATTCATAAAGCTGTGTATTTTTCATTATTTTCCTATCTAATTTAACAGAATCAGAACATCCGTTCCAAACGCCAGAATAGTTTAGGTTTGCGTAATGTAGAATCTCTGGTGATAGGAATGGAAAAGTCGAACACATTAGTAATTGGATATGGACTACCTAATGGACTAACAAAAATTGAAAAACCGATTCCAACTGATGTTTTTATCTCATTGAATGTAAAGTCAGTAAAGATATTATCATCATACTCCCATATCTGTCCAATATCCATAAAAGTACTTAGTGCCCATCCGATATAAGCATCTGTTCCTGTGTCAATTTGGATTTCATCTGCAATTCGATGTTCAACATTGAGCATTATTCTGCTATCTCCAGCAAATGAGTTGAAACTGTACCCACGTAGAGATTTTGAACCACCAAGGTAGAGCAGTCTTTGTCTGGGTAATGGTGCATCAGCAAAATCACCAACTACACGTAAATTTAGGTTGTGTAGTCCAATCAACGGATTATACCGCGCCAACTCAAAATTGTAAACATTATATGTATGATCTCCACCAAGAAATCCACCAGCAATTTCAACACCAAAATTACCTCTCCAACCACGACGAGTTCGTTCATTTGGTCTCAGAATCATTTGGCTTGCAAGGTTTTCAGCACTATCAAGTCGTGATTTATGATCTCTCGTATCAAAAGTATATTTTAAGGAAATCATTCTAAGTGATCCAGTATCAATCCGAGGATTACCGAGTTTTATCAGACTACTCTGTAAATAACTCCAGTCCGTAGATTTAAACAAATTAGTATGGTTATCAAGTGTATATTCAAGACGTAACTGAGAGTATTGTCCAAACTTATATGCTGTCCAAAAATGTTGACCTTGACGTTGAAAATAATTATCGGCAGAAGTCCCGTAAAACGAATCGCTTAAACTTATTTCAGAAGGTCGTAGACGTAGGTCACCAAAACTATAATCAGTCAGTTTGAATAATCCTGCACCTAAAGTTAATGGAAAATGTCTAAAGAAACTATTTTCAATTCCAACATGATAATTCAATATTTTACTTGAGACACCAATGCTTATAGAACCAAATAATTTTTCAGAATTAATATATCGGGTGTTGAGTGTTCCACCTGCTCCAAGTGCCACACCATGAATCCGGTTGTAACCAACTATGGGGAACCAACCCGGTTTAATCAGTGATCGTTCTTGAATTTCAACAATCAGTATGTTTTTTCCACCTTCACTTTGCACCTGCCAATCACCTACAGATTTGAATAGATCGTTGGAATTGCTTAGTTTTTTGTGCAAATTATTAACCTTTGCTTGTCCAAGTGAATGGAAATACACACCATCTGTATCTATATCAAGTGCAGAAATGAGTTCTGCGCGCGAAATTTTCCTATTACCAGTAAAACGTATCTCATCTAAATAACCCTCACTAATGTTATATTGTAATACATCGTTAGAAATTCCATGGGTAACATCAGCAAAAGGAAAACCACGATTAAGATAAAAATCGTTTATCATCCACTGTTTCAACTTCATACTCGCGACAGAAGTATATCCAGGTAATATATCATACCAATCCTTAATAAATTTGTTAGGAAAACTCTTATTTCCGTTGATTGATACCAGTCTTACAAAATCCACAGGTGTTTCTTCAATACTGATTTGCAAGATAACCCTCAAGGGATTGATATTTGAATTATTCCCTGATAAACCATTTCCCCCAACCTCAATATCGACTGGATTTTGCGATTTTACTATTGGATCAACAGATTGGTGGTTTAGTTCTTTTGTTTCCATTACCACTGTCTTTAACTGAACTTCCTGAAATAAATCACTGTTTTCTAATTCTATAAAAACACGCGAAAGTTGTTCATTTGTAATTGTACTGCCAGCCACAATTGGTATCTTTTTTAGCAGTTCTTCAGTTGGAATATTCTTATTTCCATCTATTTCGACCGACTGAACTATAAACTGTTCCGACACCTGATATGATGCGGGGGAATCTGCTTGTTTTTGAACTAACCTTAATTTCCCCATACCGTCTTTCCAATGGGGCCACCACGGATACTTCTCATCATAAATCGGTAACCAATAACTGTACTCCCGTTGTACAACCGGGTGCAATTCATCTCCATTTATATGCTTAACTTGGGATTTTCGGTGAACGTTGAATAACCAAGTTTCAGTTCCGTTTTTTTCCTTTGATTCGCGAGGTATAGCAACTTCTAAACTCCAGTAATTCGCTGTTATTTTAGTTGCAACAACTGCGTCCGAATCCCATGAACTATTCCCTATAAAACGCACTACTGAATCATCTACTTCTTCTCGTTTTACATCAAGTGGAGCGAATCTGAAATTTGGAAAACCTTCTTTATTTATTCGCTGGTCGAACATTCCACCAATTGGGTTAATTATCAGATGTGAATAGTTGAAGGATTCTGGAGTCATATCAAGTAGAATCTCAACTGCCTCATCCTCCCAAATAGGCGAATCATGTTGTGTCTGTGATACTCGTGGTATTTGCTTTTCTTGTATGTGTGCTCTTACACCGATGTATAAATAACGATTATCCCACAATAAATATACATCGGTGGGATTTTTTGATGTTTTAGTTCCCATGGGATTCTGAAAATCATGGAGTGCTGTTGCATCTAACCACGCTGTTTCAGATAAATTACCGTCAATTGCAGGTGGAATTGGAGTATGATAAATTGGTTGTACATATTCAATCGCTGCTTCGTCTTGGGAACTATAGTTTTTCGTTTCTTCAGATTGCTTTCGTAATTTTGTATTTTGTAGGATTGAAATAGTACCAGATGAGGACATTTCCAATAAGGGACCACCACCATTTACAGCAATCGTGTTGTCGTCGATTTCAGAAGGCAAGTTTAGAATATAATGTTGTTTATCATTCTTGAATTTTATATCAGCTGGATAGGATCTGGGAAGAAGTAAACTTATATTACCTCCAATTGCTGTTATTTCAAGTTGTGCTGCCAGCGCATCAAGTATTGATATATCAATTGAACCGTTGTCAGTCTTAATGTGATTTTCACCAGGAATCATCAATATTGATCCGTGAATACGACCTTTCTTGACTTCTACATTATAGTTTCCTATTGTCTCATCTAAATGTACGTTACCCATATCATTTGCGATTGCTACCTTACCACGAATACGATGTATATATACATCTCCATTCTTTACTCTTATTTGAACTGAAATATCGGGAGGGGTCTTTATTTCGTAGTCTAATTGAAGTTGTTGTTTTACATTAGTTGATTTTTGATCATCTAATATCACATTTGAATAATCATCTGGTATTTGAGTAGTTAATTGAAGTATACCGTCAGTATTTTTTCCAGCTATAGATATGTCTTTTAGAAAAGCATCTGTAAAGATGTCAAGATTATCCCGCACACGTTTTTCAAGTGTTACAGTAATTTTCTCATCGTTTTTTGCATTATTGTCTATTGCAACTATTCTAATGTTTCCCGGGATATCTGTTACTAATTTTATTTCTAAGACATCATGATAATTAAAATGCTGAGAGGAGGTAGGGATGGAGTTTTGTGTTTGGTCTATTCCCGTTTGTGGGTCTAAAAACCTTCTTAATTTAGCATCTTCTGATTGATCCTCAAGTGCAATAACCCTACTTGGAAATAAAACTACAACGAACAATACTAAATATACTGACAATTGACAATGACTCAACTTAATAACAGCTCTAATCAAATAAATCAGATAGGTGATTGCAGATGATGGTGAAACTGCAATTTTTAATGAACCGTTATTTTTTTTTATCATTTCAGTTGCAGACAACATCAAAATACCTCACTGATTCATACTGAAAGAAAATAGACTTGACACTATATAAATAATACTTTATACTTATTTAATATGTCAAGGAGTTTGTTAGTGTAAAGTAACTTATTCTTGGATAGAGACGTTAATGTACAGATAGATTAAAGGCACTAAAGCGTTACCGTCCTCAAGATTGTTTTCTCGGAGCATTTAATGTCCAATTCGCTTACAGAATACCGTTTTTCTTTCGGACCCTGGAATATACACGAGGGTGCAGACCCTTTCGGTCCTCCTGTTCGGGAATCATTTAGTTTTGATGAAAAAGTTGATTTTTATCGTAATCTTGGATTTGTAGGTATTCAATTTCATGATGACGATGTAGTTCCTGATATTGACAACAAAACACATTCAGAAATCATTTCGCAGACACGAAGTGTTAAGTCGCAACTTGATAACCACGGTTTGGTCACAGAGGTAGTAGCCCCACGACTTTGGGAGTCACCACTGACAATTGATGGTGCTTTCACATCAAATTCTGCAGATGAAAGACAGTATGCTATTGAACGTTCAAAACGTTGTATTGATATAGCAAATGAACTTGAGTGTAGAAATTTTGTATTATGGCTCGCACGGGAAGGTACATATATTCGTGAATCTAAGAGTTCTGCTGAGGCAGTGGGTCAGATTTTGGATGCAATTAATGTCCTACTTGACTACAATCCAGAGATCCGGATTTTGATTGAACCAAAACCGAATGAACCTATGGATATTGCCTATATTCCAACAATTGGTCATGCAATCGGATTGGCATATAGAAGCACTGACCCTGACCGTGTTGGTGGTTTAATAGAAAGCGCGCATGCTATTCTTGCTGGCTTAGAACCGTCCGATGAAATGGGATATGCATTGCATCACAAGAAACTTTGGAGTGTCCATCTTAATGATCAGAACGGTCTCAAATTTGACCAAGATAAAGCATTCGGATCAGCGAATATACGACGCGCCTTCAATCAGGTTCGTGTACTCGAAGAAAATGGATATGGTAGAAACGGAGAATTTGTTGGATTAGATGTTAAAGTTATGCGGACACAACCACGTGAAATCTCTACAAAACATCTGTTGAGTAGCCGTAAAACTTTTCTGAATTTACTTGAAAAGGTCCGGACGTTAGATAAAAAAATAGAACAGGAATATATTGCAGCAAGAGATTACGAAGGTTTAGATTTTTACATACTGGAACACTTACTTGGAACACTATAATTTAATAACTACATATAAATACTATCCTACCTTGAATAAACTCAATCCCCTTCTCAGTGTGACATATAGAAAAATGAGGATAAAGACGCATGACAACGGATAAGAAGTTACTATTTCCTGACAAATCTATATGTATGGAGGATGGACCCAGTTATAGATCAGTTGTTTTGGTTGGTCCACCGGGTGTTGGTAAGGGAACACAAGGAAAGTTACTATCACATATTCCGGGTCTTTTTCACCTTTCCAGCGGGGATATGTTTCGTGAACTTGATGAAGAGTCTGAATTAGGTCAACTCTTTCATCAATATGCAACACACGGTGAATTCGTTCCTGATGATATTACGATTAAAACGTGGGAAAAATACATCAGGACGAAAGTGGAACTCAATAAATACAATCCTGAAACCGATTTACTTGTTCTTGACGGTATCCCGCGAAACATCACACAAGCAGATTTATTATGTCCTTATGTGAATATTCTTAAAGTTCTCTTTTTGGTCTGTGAGGATAGGGAAGTGATGTTTAAGAGGATACGCGGTCGGGCATTAAAAGAAAAACGACAAGACGATGCTGATGAATTGGTTGCTCGATACCGATGGGATCTATATAAGAGAGATACAGAACCTCTTATAGATCACTATCCTCAAGAATTAATTAGGATAATTGATGCAGATAATATTCCAGCTGATGTATTACATCAGATATTAGCCGTAATTGTCCCTTTACAGAAAAGGTGTTTTTCTCCTCCCAATTTTTAATACCCATGCCTGGTTTCTTCACACTTATTTAAAATCTACGATTAATCAATACGTCGATAGAGACGGATCTCCGGATGCATTAGTGCCCGAATTGGAAAAGGGGCTTGGTTGTCAGATATTCCTATACCAAGGAACTGTGGTGTTCGGTGGAATATCTTATGTATTCTATAGTGACTTTCTTCTCCAATCACACCATTGTAAAATTGTAACGTTTCTTCAAATGTTATATCTTCAATTGGGTACCAATCATCGTTTGTATAGTCTTGAGGATTCTGTGCATATCTAAGGAATACCTCCATGTTAGGATAGATGATTATTGTCCATTCAGTATCCTCATCTGCCAATTCGAGATCAACATCAGGTATTAGCCAATCAAATAAGATTATAGGTGAACGCGAAATTATCTCCTCTTGAGGAATGTTCTCCGTAATCCATTGTGATGCTTCCATACCTGTAGGTTGAGAAATCATTACAGAAACAAATGCAGCAGAATAGATAAAGGAATATACCCAAACTACAACCCCTATAACTATTCCAATATGTTTATTAAGTGAAAGTAAAAACGATGCAGCAATTACCATCAGTGCAGGGTAGAGAATCAGTAAATGACGCGTGAATGAAACTTTGTATGAACCAATGAAAAGAAGATATGGAATAATAAAAGATAGTAATAATAATTCCTGTCGGTATTTTTGAATCGATGAATGTTCTGTGTAGTGTTTTCTTATAGATTGCACCGTCTTAAAAAGTGTATATACAACACCAATACCTACAAGTATAGCAAATGGTAATCCCAACCCCCATTTGAAAAGTACTCCTAAATACAGAAAACGTTCTAACCAACCTGTTTCCGCAGTAGAAAAAAGACCGAAATGACCGCGATGATAGTGCATGGTCTCATACCAGAAATCATCAAAGAAATGATTCCATTCTTGTGAGAACATATCAATCAACCAATACGGACAGATCAATGTGAAGGTAATTGCACATACACCCAAAATCGTTGCTAATTTTCGGTAAAAGTATCTTGTGTCGTATAAGGAAATAATAGGAAGAACGACAAAAACGGTTGTGTACTTAACTGCAATACCGATTCCAGCAACAATACCTAACAGTAAACAGGATCGATATGTTAGGTTAGTATCTTTAGTTACTAACCAGAGAAAGAGTGTTACACAAAATGTGGCGGGGATATCTACAAGTGCAAAACGGGATTCATTCGTGACATGTAACATTGCAACAGTTAAAAAAGCAGCAGCAATCAGTCCGACACGTCGGTTGTAACATTTCAGACCGAGACAATAGGTTAACCAGATTGTACCTGTTGACAGGAAAAGGTTAATGAAGCGAGCAATCCATATCACACTTGATTCGGTCATATCCAATCCGAAGATTGAAAGAATTTTACCAATTAGAGCGATAAGGTAGAACCATGCTGTACCGGGCCAATTATAGATTGATGGGGCTGCAGTGAAATTGATAAGATTAAGGACATCCTGAGAAATTAGCATTTCACGAGGATCAGGAGAATCGGGTAAACCAACATCAATGCCAAGAAGACGTATGACGAAACCGAATACAACGATAGCAGCAATTAGAATGAAGTTAGGAACATAGGATTGATGTCTTAACGTGGTCAGGAATTTCATGCTGACATTATCGTGAAACCTTTACCCACAAATCGGAAGGAAGTATAGATGGCACTTGTGCGATTTGCATAGCCATGTGAGGAATTTCAAATTGCTTAAATATAGTTTCCCAACGCTCAGACTGGGAATCTTCAACATAAACAGGTACAAACCCTAAATTAAGATAGGTCTTAATCGCTGGGATGCGAAAGTCGTCTGTATCAAGCATTGAACAGGTGAATCCATGCTCATGAAAATAATATAAAACCGCAAGTGATACCCACTTTCCAAGTTTCTGTCCAGTGTGTTCACCTAAAACACCGACCATGTGGACATATCCAACATCTGTTTCATCAACGGATTGTCGCCATGCACAAGCAGTACCAACTGGATTATCCTGACACGTTACAAAGAAGAGTCCGTCTGGAACAAATACATCACGACTGATTATTTCATTATGTGTATCTTGAGGTGTGCGTTTCCTGCCACCAAATGAATCACTAATGATGTTTGCCCAATGTACTTCATCACCTTCTTGGAATGTCCGCAGACCGTATCCATCAGGAAGTTCTAACTTTGGTAAATCATCAAGATTAGGTCGTACCATTCTAAGTTGACGTGCCATTTGCTGAATCCTTATGTTGACGTTTATAGTAGGAACATTTGGAGCCAAGATAAGTGATTAAAAAAATAGATGTAAAAGGAATCGTATATTATATGTGTTTGTACAACCTTAGTCAGCACTCTCTGATTGAAGACGTTCTATCTCCGCTAATGCCTTTGCCAGTTCTGCTTCAGCAGTTTTTCGTGCGTTTGCTTCCTTTTCAGCGAGTTCTCGGACCGTTTTTACTTCCTCTTGTAGTGATTGCATCCACTGTCCGATATTAGGGTTATAGAGACGCAACTTACCTTCGCATTCTCCTAACTCCAATCCTAATACAACCGATGGGAGTCGATCATCTACAAATTCAATATCCTGATATTCACCATCAATTAACCTGTATCCACTAAAACTTGGTACAACCTGTCCAAGTGGATCGTAGATATAATATTCTTTGACTCCAAGTACAGAAGCATAGAGTTCTTTCTTTCTCCCAATATCATGCCGATAGGTACTTGGACTTGCAACTTCCAATACAAAATCGGGTGTATTTGCTTCTTCCCATGTAAGAAAAGTGTTCCGAAGTTTCTTTTCAACACCAAAGACAACAAACACATCAGGGGATATAGATTTCCTCGGATCGCCTTCCTGATAATACATGAGGAGGTTTCCTGAAACATAAACATCATTCTCATTTTGAAAGTGGTCTTCAAGCATCTGAATGAAATCCATCATCAATTTTCTGTGGACATCCGTTTCTGCCATCGGTTTCCCATCCGATTCCGGATAGATTATTGTCGGCGCAGATTGTATTTTTTTCTGCATCGTATTATCCTCTCAGTATCAATTTTTATGTGTATATATTATAGTTTAAGTATATTACAAAGTGCTTGGGATGTCAAGGTCTACATGCATCGTTCCAGGTTTCGTCTGCGACTAATATAAAATAAAAAACGACTATACTTATTTATATTGTTGTCTTATTCATTGTGTAATATAATCATATTATACAGATTTATTTATTGGAGATGTATATGCACGTTGGACTTATGGAAGGGACTATTCACCGAGAAACACTTACTGAGAGTCTCAATGCAGTTGTGGAACACGGAATATATCATTTACAGTATCATGTGCCTACTTCTGAATCTATAACAGACATTCGTAAAGAGATGGATACCCACAAAATGCAGATAGTTGCACTTTCAGGCACTTACAATATGATTGATCCTGATATTCAAAAACGTCACGATGGATTGCAGAAGTTACGCTATGTTGCTCAACAGTGTGAAACACTTGGCACATCAGTGATTACACTATGTACGGGTTCTCGCGACCCACATAGCATGTGGCGCGCTCACCCAGACAATAACTTAATTTCCGCATGGAAAGATTTGATTATCTCAATGGAAAAAGCTTTGGAGATTGCAGAGGAATACCGAGTGACCTTGGCATTTGAACCGGAGGTGTCTAATGTGGTTGATACAGCACAGAAAGCATGCAATCTGATTGATGAGATGAAATCACCTTACTTGAAGGTTGTAATGGATGGGGCGAATATCTTTCATAAAGGGGAATTACCAAAGATGCGTGAAATACTTGACGAGGCGTTTGATCTGTTAGGTAATGATATTGCACTTGCACATGCGAAGGATTTGGATCGGGATGGACATGCAGGAAACCTTGCGGCGGGAACGGGATTGTTAGATTATGATCAATATATAAGTTTATTGAAGAAGAGTGGTTATGAGGGTGCGGTGGTGTTGCATGGATTAACTGAAGAACAGGTTCCTTTCTGCACTAAGTTTTTGCAAGAGAAGATTGATGCAGTGTAGAGTATGGTTTCAATGTGATAAATGCACAGCACGAGTAAATCACTCATGTTAAAACTGTTTATCACTATCCAACAAAATAGTTACTGGTCCATCGTTGACCAGTTGCACATCCATCATTGCTTGGAAAGTTCCACCCTTTGTTGGAATATGCAGTTGTTCTAAAATTGTAATAAACTTTTCGTATAATTCGTTTGCAATTTCTGGACGTGCTGCACTAATAAAACTTGGTCGTCTTCCCTTACGACAGTCACCGTAAAGCGTGAATTGCGATACAACCAATGCCGAACCGCCAATATCCAGCAACGAACAATTCATTTTACCATCAGCATCCTCAAAGATACGCAGATTAGCGGCTTTGTTCGCTATATAATCTATCTCTGTTTCCGTATCGTCGTGTGCAATTCCGATAAAAATAAGTAGACCCGTATCTATTTCTGATACAAGTTCACCATCTACAGTCACACTTGCTGATTTGACGCGTTGAATAACTGCTCTCATGTGTTGTTCTTATTAGGTGCCGAAGCATACATCACCGATGTTTACTATCTAATCAAAATGTTTGATTTAGAATAGCAACTGATTCTCTTCAGTTTCCTGTGCCCTTTCTCCACCAAGCATTAGATTAAACTGAAAACCGGGACGGCTATCTCTCAGGTTGAATCCTAATTGAAATGCCAGAGTCCGAGACACTTCATATCGGAATGCGAGTCCCAATATATTGGATAAACTTATACCCGAATATAGGAGTTCACGTGAAAAATCGGCAGCAAACCACATATTATCTGCTAATGCAATTTCACCGCCCCCCTGCCAATTAAACGAAAAGGAATCAGTGGTTCTGATTGATTTTGATGATAATGATACTCCTGCTCCAGCGTGAAACCTTAGAAATGCTCCGACCTGTTGTGAACCAACAAAAAAGACATTCATTCCAACATAAGGAAATCCATCAATTGGGTCATGATCCAGAAATTCATCTTCAGAATTTAGACGGTCATCTGCGGTGAAACCTGATGAAAAATGTCCTCCAATGGAGATACTTGGAAACCCGTCATTTCTGGGTGGAATCATGTTATATTTCAATCCGATCAAACCATCATATAGGGGTTGGTCATAAACACGATCAGAACTAATGTCAGGGTTACCTGTGTTATAATAATCATCTACGACTTTATGTACATTGCCAACAGATAAGGTTGTACCTAATTGTAGGTCAAGTTTATCACTTAACCCATAAGTAAATCGGACAGGTATGATGAAAGTCTCGATCTCAAGTGATGTAATATGTTGCTCCTCAAATCCACCGATAATGACATTCTGACTCTCTTCTGGAGTCAATTCCTTTTTGGAATACTGGAACAGACCAATAGAAGTTGTAGAACCACCTTTACCTATCGGTTCAGCGGTTTGTATAGTAGTAAGTTGTGAAACAGGTGGTGATTGTGCGAAAATTGGAGCATTAATTCCGATGTATATAAAAAGTATTAGAATTGCTATTCGGTTTTTAAACTGCATATTATTTCCTTTTCTATCTCTTATGACATATATTTTATGGGTAGAAAGCTTCTGCTTCCACATATTCACTTTCGTCTCGCTGACCATCAGCATTTGGCGTGTCATCAAAAGCGGTGATAAAATAAGTTTTAAAGAAAAAGTCTTGACCGATTACAATTGGATCCTCACTTGCTATTATTACACTTGTCTCATTCGGTTCTAATTTACGACGTTGAATATAGTTGTCCTGAGCATCTTTTGCGTATATCTGGTACCCGTCAAGGTCTCTCTCTTTATTTTCATCCCAAACAAATCTAACATCGTATTTATTGTTAAATAAGGAGCGAAATGCATAAAATGCCTGAAAGCCTTTTGGTGGAGCAGGCGGCAAGTTTGGAGATGTAGCCTCTATAGTTGTTATTCCTTCAACACCAAATTCATCAACTGCTGCCAAGCGATATACTTTTGATATTCCATCCTGACGGAAATTATCATCAATGAAGAAGAATTGATCCGATGGTAATTCCTTAACATTACTGAAGTCCAAAGGTTCTTCATCACCCTTATCTATTGCAATATACAACCGAAAAAGTTTAAAATCAGAAGGGTAATTGTAATTTTCCCAAAACAGATTTACCCTGAGATCAGCTGGATCTCCAAGCACAACAACTGGAGGTAGCGGAGCTACGCTTGGTGTAACCGTCGCTGTTTGCCAAAGTTGGAATGGTTCATCAGTCGTATTTGGTGGATTTGTTGGATCAGGTGATTCAACGTCATTCATATCAACATACGAGATTCTATATTCATACGCGATAATTTCACCAGATGGACCTTTGCGATCATTTTCGATATTTTGTGAATCTATATACTCGTTAGCAGGAGCATCAACCGTAGCAATTAATTCAAAAGGTTCTTCTGAATTGGCAGATGAACGTCGATAGATTCGGTATGCTTTAATACCTTCTTGTCCGGTATCATTCCAGGTCACACGGATTTGTCTATCACCAGGAAAAAGTGTTAGACCGTCAGGTGCACCAGCTGTCCGTAAGTTTGCTGAGTCCAGCGGGTTGGCATAATCTTCACTGTTAGTACAGGCGACAAACATCGTCATTATTATGCACAAAGGTATTATTAACATCCATGCATTTACAAGTACAGCATGTCTTGAAGATGCTTTTATTTTACAAAATGAATACATCTATTTTCTCCTAAACAAATAGTACTGTCTAATCTTATGGTAATGATATATCAAGATGCCTAAACTGTGATAAGATTAGAAGCATTAGAAACGGTGTAGAATTTGTATACTTGCTCTATTTCTTTGGAAATCGTAATATGGATTAAAACTGAATTTTTGCGAATTACCAAAAATCCTATTGTTCAATAAGTTTCTTGCTGAAACTATACTTAATGGATTTGGTTTGGTTCGATTAGTTTTATTTGGGTTATATGTTATTGAGGTGGTTTCAGTTGCTGCATTGTCCAGTTGATTAAATATGGAAAGCAGCACAGCTAGCCCTACACACCCATACCCAACACGAGACATTATTACACTGGCATTTTTTCGTGCAATTGTGTCATTTTTATGTGTTTCAATGTCAGCTTGGAGAGAAGCAGATAGATAATCTTCATATCGACTTTCAGCTGAGGTATTCAGGAATGTACTACCTATTTGTAGACCTACCCCAGAAATCAACAACGTGATAGCAAGACCATTTGACCTTTTTGCTGCTTGTACTGGCAATATTGTCCAGCAGAGAACAAATATACAACATAAACAGAAGACTGTTTTACGTGAACTCAATTTAAGTCGTTCCATTGTAAGTATTATCCTTAATGTTCGTTTGTTTGACTTGATATTTAGTTTAACCTATTATATTTTGAAAGTCAATGTTATTTCAATTGTTACAAAGACATTCAATTGTGGAATTTTCAGTCTGAACCAGGATTTGCAGGATTGGAGTTTTCGGGTATATATCCTCTGTCAAAGGAAAACGGTTACTTTTGTAAGGGAATATTGGGTATCAAACTCATAATCTTGGTAATCTTGTAATCTTGTAATCTTGTCCATCTTGGTTCAGACAATACATAATTGCTCCTTCTAAAAACGAACCAAAAACGGCTGTTTTTCGGTTTTTGGTTCGTTTTGTAATTTGGGATTATGCCAGTCTGGAACTGGGTTTATAGAGGTTTTTGAAAATTCTGAGTTTTTCATTTTTGGTTCGTTTTTTATTTCCTTGATTTTGGTCGGTTTTTGGTGGATGTTTTTTGGGTGACGGGTGTCAGTTTTTGTTGTGAATATGGGGTGTAGTCGGTTTTTGTGTTTCATAGTGGTAGTATTATAACAGGGGTTGGGAGGGAGTGTGAAGGGGTTGTGGGGATTGGAACAATATATATCCCATAAGTTTCATGTCCGTTTCAGATTTTTGGTTTTTTTTCGGGTTTTTTGTTGTCTGAACCAGGATTTGCAGGATTTCAGGATTAGCAGGATTGAGTTTGATGTGTCAATGTTCGTTTGCCAAAGGTAATCGTTCATCCTTTTAATAAGGTATCTATAGTCCCCAACTCCTAATCCTGGTAATCCTGGTTCAGACAAAAAGGATTTTTAGGATTGGAATTTGGTATATTGTATTCCGTTTCATAGGATGCCAAGATATTGTCACATTGGTGCGGAATGGCACAAACTGGAAAGTTTGTGCTACGAACAAATATAACAAAAAACTGCATAATTCACGAATCCGTTCATCTAAAAACACTTGCATAAATCTTCATAATAATGTATCCTAATTTTAATTAGTTTTATTGTGTAATTTCCTGTACAAGATATGAGGATTAATGCGAACTTTGATAGAATGGAGGAATCTGGATGGAACATAAACTATCCATTGTGATTCCGATATACAACGAAGCTGAACATTTAGAAGAAATATTACGGCAAATTGAAGCTGTTGATATCGGCATGGATAAGGAACTAATTCTTGTCGACGATTGTTCAACAGATGGCACACGTGACATTCTAAAAAAACTCCAAAATTCAGATGATAATACAGTAAAAATCTTCTATCATGATGTTAACCGAGGGAAAGGGGCAACCTTGCGTACAGGATTCCAACACATTACTGGTGATATTACGCTCATTCAGGATGCTGACTTAGAATATGATCCGCAGGATTACCCAAAATTACTTAAACCTATTTTGGAAAACGAAGCGAATGTGGTGTATGGATCACGTTTTATGGAAGGTCGCCAAGAAGGATTGTTGCGAAGTTACATAGCTAACAGATTTCTAACTTCACTTTCAAACTTCGTAAATGGCACTAAATTAACTGACATGGAAACATGTTATAAAGTAATAAAAACTGACATCTTAAAAGAAATATCGTTACGTTCAGATAGGTTCGGTTTTGAACCTGAAATAACGGCAAAGCTCGCTAAACGAAAGTGTAATATCGTAGATGTGCCTATAAGTTATAGGGGTAGAGACTACCATCAAGGCAAAACTGTTAGTTGGAAAGATGGGGTTGCAGCGATTTTTCATATCCTAAGGTATCGCTTTTTCTCATAGTATCATTACTTCAATGAGAAATTATTTTTTGTAGGATCAATTTTTTGAATAAATGGCACAAGTATTGCTATCGTAAACAATAAAGAAACTCAGATAAGATCAAACTTGGAGTCAATAAAACAAACGTGCTATAAGGATAAAAATATATGGGAAATCTGCAAAATTTACTTGATGAGGTGGATGCTATTCTCACTTCTACAGATAAACCCAATATACAAAAACCTATAGCTGAAAATGAAAAACAAGAGAATGAACTAACCAACACATTGATTCAATACTTTGGGTATGACGCGTTTCGAGAAGGACAACAGGAGATTATAGAAGCGATATTAAATGGTGAAAACGTATTTGCTATCTATCCAACTGGACATGGGAAATCAATTTGTTATCAATTACCAGCATTAATGTTGCCTGGGATGACAGTCGTTGTTTCACCGTTGATATCTTTAATGAAAGATCAGGTGGATGCACTAAAAGCAAGAGGTATTGATTCTGTCTCACTTATAAATAGCACGTTGGCATGGGATGATTATCTTCACGAAGTAAAACGATTAAGAGCAGGTAAAATCAAACTACTCTATATTTCTCCCGAAAGGTTACGCAGCCGTAGATTTTTAGATCTACTAAATACAGTTCTTATATCGTTATTTGTAGTTGATGAGGCACACTGTATTTCACAATGGGGACACGATTTTCGTCCTGCTTATTTATCTATTTGTGATGCGATAGAAACGTTATATCCGCGTGTCATTGCCCTTTTTACAGCAACTGCACCTCCAGACATCCGAGATGATATTTTAAGCAACCTGAATATCTCTCAACCAAGAGTTTTCATAAAAGGTATAGAACGTCCCAATTTGAGATTAACAGTACTGGAGAGTCAAGACAAAGAACAGAAATACTCGCTACTTGAGAAAAGTCTTATTTCACTTGAAGGAAAAGGTATTATCTATGCTGGCAGACGAAAAGATACGGAAGCTATAGCAAAATTTCTACAAGAACGAGGATACCGTGCTGATTACTACCATGCAGGTCGTGATTTGAATGATCGAAAGCGAATACAAGACATATTCTTTGATGATACTGAAAATGGTTTAGATATCGTCGCTGCCACAAATGCTTTTGGAATGGGTATTGACAAGAACAATATCCGATATATTATACATTGGACAATGACCGGCACAATAGAGGAATACTGCCAAGAAATCGGACGTGCAGGCAGAGATGGAAAAGATTCAGAATGTATTTTATTTTACCTACATAAAGACCGTGAGTTACACGAATGGTTTGCTAAGGAAAGCACACCTGACAAGGCATCACTCTTAAAATTACTGGAGGCACTTGAAAACCTAAAAGGAGCAGGTAACTACCGTTTGATGTCAATGGAGGAATTGGAGTGGAGAGTTAGTTTTAAAATCTCAAAAATACATGTTGGACTGACATATTTGGAAAAACTCGGTTTCTTAAAGAGATGGCACAACGTTCCATCCCAACTTTCAGTGAGATTTAGAACAAATCCAAATGATAAAAAGAAGGCACAATCAGAACTATACACACAATTGCGTGAACGTCGTGTAACCGACATTTTGACTTTCTGTCAAGACCTTGAACTCAGTCCAAAATGGCTTATGGAGCAACTTGATGAACTACAAAATGATGGTTACATTCAGTATTGGGGTAAGATTGACCTGATGCTTATTGAATTGCTACAGGATAGCGAACTCTTTGCGACTATTTCTGAAGATCAAATGGGACTTGGAGACTACCTAAAAAGCAAATACAGCCAGATTGACAAAATAGTGGGTTATGCTTTAACTGAAGGCTGTAGAATGAACTATATTCGAAATTATTTTGGTGAAACAGTTGCAGAGGATTATCGTTGCAAAACATGCGATAAATGTAACCCAAATGGTGGATTATATTGAGTTAACACGCGATATTCTTTTACGTCTTCCGTAGTGCATCTTGATAAACCGATTGAAGCGGAACACCATTGGATTCTGCGACTGACTTGCAATCTTCATATTCTGGTACTGTCTTGATAAGATTACCATTAAAGAAACCGCGCTTTGCTTTGACAGGTCCCCATTGAGTATTTATTTCAACAGTATCGCGGTTGAGGATTACTCGGTCAGCTGCATAAAATCTAACTCCGAAGGTGGTTGTTTCTAATAGGATCTCTTTAATGAGGTTGTCTCTGATATTAGATGGACAGAGAACTTTAATTTGTATTGCAGGTCGACCTTTCTTCATAAGAATCGGTATGAAGAAGACATCTAATGCACCTTTTTCAAAGAGTTTATCCATCATATAACCGTAGATTTCGGGAGACATGTCATCTACATTTGTTTCAATTATTTCTATAGAGTCATTGTGTGAATTATTTAAACTATCTACGTTAGTAGTGGGAATTTTATCTCCGATACAAATACGGAGAAGATTTGGTTGTTCCTCTAAATCTCTTGTACCTGCACCATAGCCTATTTTGTTGATAGACATATTTGGCATTACACCAAAGTTATTTGCAATCGTTGTAATGATGGCTGCACCCGTAGGTGTTACTAATTCTTTAGGTATATCAGTTTGGTGTATTGGGATTCCGTGGATGAGTTCCATTGTACCGGGAACAGGAACAGGCATTTTCCCATGTGCACATTGGACAAAACCACGACCCAGTGATAGGGGAGACGCATAAACCTGTTCAATACCAAGTTCAGTTAAACCAATAACAGCACCCACGATATCTACAATAGAATCTATTCCACTGACTTCGTGGAGGTGTACATTGGATTTATCAGTGTTATGCACTTTCGCTTCGGCATCTGCAAGTCTGTCGAATATAAGCTTAGAAGTATCGCGTATGTTCGTATCTAAGTCGCTTGTATCTAAGATGTTGAAGATGTCGGATAAGTGTCTACTGGGACCGTGAGAATGCGTGTGATGGTTATGTTTCTCTTCTAAATTGATACTTGTCTTGACTATGGCTTGTGTTCCAGTGATACCATGTTTGGTGGTTTTCTCAAAATGGAGACTAAATTCATCATCTAATTTTAGTTTCTTTAATGTGTTTTTCAGCACATCTGGGTCAACTCCAGCGTCAACGACAGCACCGAGAACCATATCACCGCTAATACCGGAGAAACAGTCAAAATATACGATTTTCAATTGAGAGATCCTTTAGATGGGGAGATAGACATAAAATCATTTGACTAATGTTTGTTGCAGAACAGACATTAGTTCTGCAACAAAAATAGTCATAATATATACGATAGTTGATTTCAGGTAGTATTGAAATTTCAGGTACCCAAGCCTGAAGGCATGGGATTGTTTAATCCTCTGCCAGACTTGATGTTCTTCGGTCTTGGCTCGTAACTTTACCTGTATGCCACCGAGGGGTCCCAGCGACCCACGATACAGAACCTCAGACACTTCCGAC
>JAJDWI010000157.1 GCA_022825665.1 Candidatus Poribacteria bacterium | reverse complement strand
ATCGTAGGGGCGGGGTCTCCCCGCCCGTCCGTTATGACACATTTATCTCAAAAAATACTAATCCTGAAAATCCTGAAATCCTGAAAATCCTGGTTCAGACAAAAAACGCGTTCGTAGTCGCGCAATTCATTGCGCCTCTTATATTACATTCTGTAGGAGCGACCTTCAACATGGAAACTAAAGCCTCGGAGAGGCGAAAGGTGTATAGTTGTCGTGTATCCACCAACAAATAAGCCCCAGCGGGGCGAAAGGTGTATAGAAAACTAACGACTAAATATGAAAAAAAACCGAAAATCAAAAACGCACTAAAATGAAAATTCTAAAAAAATCGTACCACCCTATAAACCCAGTCCCAAACTGGCATAAACCCGAAAACCAAAACGCACCAATGTGCAAAAAACACCCGTTTTTAGTGCGTTTTTTTCAAAGTAATTCTATTCATAATAGGACATCTTACAACCATCGCGGGGGCGGGGTCTCCCGCCCTATATGCGTCAATTTAAGGAGAAAACCCGTTCGTAGTCGCGCAATTCATTGCGCCTCGGACATTCTCGTAGGGGCGGGGTCTCCCCGCCTGTCCGTTATGACACATTTATCTCAGAAAATACTAATCCTGAAAATCTTGGTTCAGAAAAATCCTGGACGAAACTAAATTACCTTGACTGTAACTTCCTTGACTAACAATAACAGTTTATGATAAACTTTTGAAAACTGTTTGGCACCGATAGTTTGAGTTCTATATTAATATTTCTTGCTCAAATCTAATTGGCATATAAACTAAATTATAACGAACTAAATCTGACAAAGAGAGTTCCTATCTCTATCAGATGCACAAGATAAAGGAGAATAAAAGTGGCAATCAAAACTATTAAAGTAGTATGTATCCTCAGTCTTTTACTTACATCTATGTGGTATGTAAATGTGGCTGATGCAGCAGAAGATTTTGTGGTAGATGGTCTTGTAGCAATGTATACACTCAATGAGAAAGACCTTGATGGTGACGTGGTTATGGATACTTCCGGCAATAACAACCACGCCAAACTTATCGGAAATCTTGACTTCGTTGAAGGACCAATAGGGGATGCTTTCGAATTTAAAGCCGCCGCGAATAACTATGTTGAAATTCCTGATATGGGTGACTTTGATTTTGCATCAGTTGAATGTTACGCCTTACAAACTCAGTTTGGCGGTATTCAGGGTATAGTTTCTACTTGGCAGTGGGTAGCAGGTAAAGTACATTTCAAGTTTCAAGAAAACCAAATTCAGGTCGATAAAAATGGCGGTTCAAAAATCCGTTTTAACGCTGAAGCTAAAAAATAGTATCATATCATTTACACCACTAATCCACCAGATAATGAACTCAAACTTTATGTAGATGGTGAGTTAGTTGCAGAAGGACCCGCTGGTGCACAACCTGAAAACATGAAAGAACGTCGAATTGGAAGTGAACACGATGGTCGTTTCCTCAACGGTATGATTGATAACGTCCGCATCTATGACCGAGTTCTTGATGAGGATGAAGTAATGCAGAACTTTGAGGCAAAATCAGATCAATTACCTGTTGAACCTGCTGATAAACTTTCTACCACTTGGGGAGCACTTAAGCAGAAGAGATTCTAATAGGTAGAATGAATACATACTATTTATATGGTAACGACTCTGGTCAATGGATATGGGATACATCTTTTCCACGCTACCAAAACTATGCTGAAGCACTTTCCAGGATAGTCTCGCAAAACTGTTTATCTAATTGATAATCCATAATGCGTTAACAGGTGGCGTGTAATAATGTATCCTGTTTCACAACTACCATATCAAGTACGATTCTTAGGAGGAACCATGTTTTTGGCTAAACGGTATATGAATTACGTATTCATAACATTTGCTATAATTATGCTAAGTTTCACTATGATACAAATAAGTGAAGCAAGGTTTGCTGCAGATACGATTCAAGGTATGTGGACCTTTGAGGAAGGACAAGGTAAAACAGTAAAGGACCTTTCTGGAAACGGTAGTGATGGTGTATTTGTTGGAGATGTCAAATGGGCAGATGCCAAATTCGGTGGTGGCATAGAATTAACTGGTGAAGTCGCACAAAACCATGTTCGTATTGGAAATGAAGGTGAACCTGATACTTTGGCAGCCTTGAACTTTAAAGACTCCGAAGGTTTTTCAATCCATGCATGGATATATCCAACAATACCACCTGAAGGAAAATGTGTGATATGGAAAGGAAAAGGATGTTCAAGTTGGTCACAATACCTACTTGGAACCGGTGCCCATGAAAATGTCGGTGGAAGAATTAATCGGGCTTCGTTCCATTATCGTCTCAGGAGTGCCCCAGAAAGACATGAAGCACTCGGTGCAGCTCTTCCAGTAAATGAGTGGGTACACCTTGTGGGTGTATGGGATGGCGCAAAAATCTATATTTACGTTAACGGTGAACTACAGGACAGTAAAGATGCCGCGGGACAACCTTGGGATTCCTTTGAAGCAGTCTACATCGGAGCAGATGCGGGGTGTAATGAGCCTAACGGAAGGTGTCATTTCGGTGGAATCATTGATGAAATCGTTATGTTTAATATCCCTCTCTCCGCGGATGATGTTAAAACCCTCGGTAATGGTATTGATGGTGCTTTTGCAGTTGATGCTGCTGGAAAGACTACAACGACTTGGGGTAGACTTAAATCCTCTGAATAAGTATTTTGATCATATACAATGCAAACAATTCATAAGGCGATTATACCCATCGCTGGATACGGGACACGGCTTTTCCCGGCAACAAAAGCCGTGCCGAAAGCACTTTTTCCAATTATCGCTCAGGATGGTCTGGCAAAACCGATTATCCAATTGATTATTGAGGAGGCAATAACGGCTGGCGTGGAAGCGGTGTGCCTTGTTGCGCAACCACATCAAGTCGAACCGATTACCGACTATTTTTCTGGTAATGTCCCAGATGCTATTCGCGAAAAACCGGAACTTGTTGTGCAGGCAGATAGTTTGGTTGAAATCGGTAAACGTCTGCAATTTGCTATTCAAACGGAACCGCAAGGGTTCGGACATGCTATCTATTGTGCGAAGGACTTTGCTGCAGACGACCCTGTTATGATTCTGCTGGGTGACCATCTCTATATTTCGGAGACTGATGTTTCTTGTGCAAAACAGTTGGCAGATGTCTACACACAAGTTGGTAAATCAGTGACAAGCCTTGACGTGTGTGATGAAAGTGAACTCTCTGTGAACGGGATTGTGCAGGGAAGTCCAGAACGCGAGTTTTCTCGTCTCTTTAAATTAGCGCACATTGCGGAAAAACCGACTGTAGATTATGCGAGGGAACACATGCGTGTTGAAGGAATATGGGATGCACAGGAAACGCATCAATATCTCTGCCACTTTGGAATAGATCTACTTACCCCTCTACTGTTTGATATACTGGATTACAACTATCGCAATCAGATTCTAACACATGGTGAGATTCAACTACGTGATGCGATGGCTGAAGTAGTCAAACAGGAAGGCATGTTCGGCTACCGTGTAGCAGGTAGCCGATATGACACAGGCAACCCACAGGAATTGCTAAGAACTTCCTACACCTTTGGACTGCACGGTCCCTACCGAGATATCTTAATCTAACGTTCCTCCTACTTCTAAGTCAACAATTTCCACATCCATAGATGCAGTCAATTTGAGGAACTCTTCCAATGTCCCTGTCAACAGCGGGAAAGTCCCGTAATGCATCGGTAGAATTGCTGGCACTTTGAGCAACTTGACAGCATAAGCGGCTTCACGCGGTCCCATCGTGAAATGACCGCCAATGGGAAGCAGTGCTAAATCTGGCTTGTATAGCTCACCTATTATCTCCATATCACTGAACACATTTGTATCGCCAGCGTGATAGATTTTATACCCGTTTGCGAACTCCAGCACGAACCCAGCAGGTTCACCCGTATAAATGGTAGTGCCATCTTCCTCTGTAACACTACTGCTGTGATTTGCTGTAACCATCGTTGCCTTCACGCCGTCCACCGTTACGGTACCACCCTTATTCATGCCAATTATGTTTTGAACCCCCTTCGATTCAAGCCATTTTGCGACTTCAATCATTGTCACGACTGTGGGGGTGTGCTTCTTCGCGATAGGGACGGCATCTTCTGTGTGATCCCAATGTCCATGTGTGATATACATAACATCAAGTCTATCAAAGGTTTTGAGTTCATCGGGACAAGCAGGATTACTATCAACCCATGGATCAATTAAGAAGGTTTTACCTTCAGTTTCAAATTTAAATGTGGCATGTCCAAGCCATGTTAAACGAATACCGTTGTTGAGTTTCATTTCGTTGTATTAATAATCTCCTTTATTCTATTTGCAATTATTTCTACTTCACCCTGCATAAGGGTTTGTCCGTTAATAAGGATTCCGTTTGCCCCCGCGCCGGCAATGTCTATCACAGGGTCACCTGTTTGTAGTCGGTGTAGTATTTCATCGCGTGTAATACTAAGTTTTTCTGCATCAAATCGGATTTCGGTGCGTGGCATGGGTTGTCCTGCTTCAGATGGGAAACTACGATGTACAGAAATACCTTGGATGTCCTCAAACTCCTTAACATAGTAGGTTACTTGGTCTTCATAGGACTGCATTACTTCGTCGTGGTCTTGATTTAAGTACCATTCCACCGCTGCCAGCAATCCGACCATCTCCTCTTTGCCAACCTTCATACCTCTACCGATAAAGGGATGAGGCGGACCGTTGAATGCTATTGCGTCTATCAACGGTTTCTTGCCAACGATCAATCCACTACTTTGCGGACCACACAAGCCTTTTCCTCCGCTAAACATTGCTATATCTGCTCCCATCTGTGTGAAACGCCATAGGTTTTCTGGGGGTGGCAGCTGTGCCGCAGCATCAACAATCAATGGGATGCCGTGTTTTTGGGCAATTTCGATGCCTTTTTCATAAGATACCCAAAGATGTTCTCTGCTGGGATTTGCGAAGTAGAAGATTGCAGCTGTCTTATCGGTAATAGCATTTTCAAGTTCGTCTGGTGTTGTGCCGCTTTCATCTCCTATCTCCACGAATGTGACACCTGCCATCCGCACAGCAAAATCGTATCCTACTCTACCGTGGCGATGCACGATGACTTCGCTTTTCATTGAGTTGTCAAGATGGGGTAATTTTGCACGTTTGCTGGCATCAAGTCCAGTGATACACGCAGCAGTGCTAAGCGTTAAAGCTGCTGCGGCACCATTTGAGACGTAAGCTGCTTCGTTGTGTGTGAGTTTTGCTATTTCTTCACCGACTCGTTTTTGAAGTTCAATGATGTCTACAAAATGCTTTGATGCATCAGCCATTGCATTGACAACTTCCGGTGGCATGATGGAGCCACCGAGGCGGGTTAATGTCGCATTGCCATTGATAACTGTTCGGATGCCTAAACGTTTGTAGATGGACATTTGAAGGGTTATCCAACTTCCTGACCGTCCAGTCTACCGACATGTAGATCAATTTCATCACGTGACTCGATTTTTTCAACCTTGCCATCTGCCATGTGGAAAATGCGATCAGAAACATCAAGCATCTTGTGGTCGTGTGTTGCGGTAATAATTGTTACACCGTTTTCGTCATTGAGACTGCGTAGTAAGTCAATGATTTCAAGTCCCGTTTTGGTATCCAAGTTTCCTGTTGGTTCATCTGCAAGGACAATTGCGGGGTCATTGGCAAGGGAACGTGCAATAGCGACACGTTGCTGTTGTCCACCAGAGAGTTCTAACGGCTTATGTTGTACGCGGTCACCCAAACCAACGAGAGAAAGTAGATCAACGCCTTTTTCCCTACTATCATCGGCACTCATACCAGCAAAGATCATCGGAAGCGAAACATTTTCCAGTGCTGTCATAACAGGTATCAGGTTGAAGGATTGGAATATATAACCGATTTTCCGGCAACGCAACCACGCTAACTCATACGCGTCAAGTTGTGCAATATCAACTTCGTCAATGTAGACCCTTCCCTCAGTCGGTTTATCTAATCCACCAATCATGTTGAAGAGCGTGGATTTTCCTGACCCGGAAGGTCCCATAATAGAAATATATTCTCCGCGTTGAATTTGGAAATTGACACCGCGTAAGGCATCCACAGTCTGTGTGCCCATCTCGTATCGTTTAATAAGGTTTCTGACACGGACAGTATTCTCTTTGGGAAGCACTCGTTGGAACCGCTTCGGTGTTTCAGCGAGATTTGGTTGTACACCACCTATTTCTGTCTGCATATCTGTTTCTCCTTTACTATAAACTCCGACTTATCCTCTTGATAAAAAACCGAAACGTTTCTGTGGTTCTGGTTTCTGCGGAGTTACAGCATTCTGTTTAGTTTCTGTTGGAATAGCAAATCCGATAAAATTCCGTTTTCCGAGTTGCTTTATAAAGGTAAAAAGTGAAGTTTCTGCCTCTTTTCTGGTCAACTGGTGTTTCTTTTGTAATGCTTTGATGATCTGTGTTATGGTATGTTTTCCATCACACATCTGCCATACAAGCGCGCCAATGCTATCCAGCACAACGACACGTTTGTCGGGGAGCATAAAGATTTTGCTTGTGATTCTCACCCAAAATTTGTCTTTCTGCGGAATGACAAGTGATGCTTCACCCTTGTCGTCTATTTCCCAAGTGATCAACTGATTCCTCAGTGGAAACGCCTTGAGGACTTTATCTCTATCTACATCTGGTCGTTTTTTGATTTTAAGAGCGTATAGAACTTTATTTAACATGTTAATCAGTATGTTATAAATTGTGTGTCTGCATCAAACTTAATGACAGTGGATACTCTCTGCAACCTCTTGTGCCAGTTTTTCAGATGCCTCTTGCCTCCCAACGGATTGCACGACATAGATCCGATTGGTATGGTGACAGTGCCATGTGAAAAACGTAAGTCGTGTGCGTTTTAGGATTCTGTCAACTATCAGCACAGGTGAAAATGGCACGCTATCGTATAGTCGTGTCTGTTGACCGACAAAATTGATACATTCATCACCATCTTCACTATGTAGCGTAACTTGAAACCCATAACCACGTATCGCTTTTGCGTAACGACTCCGGAACCAGGTCTCTAATGGATTGTCTTCCGATTTGAATTCGTTTAATAGGACCTCTGCGGGACCATAACGTTCAACACTGATTTTGCGGTATTTGCCTCTGTTAAATGTAAACAACAGATATCCACTGAGGAGTTTCTGTTTCTCCAACTTGTAGGTGCTCGGGACAGCAAGTCTAAGACCGTAAGCACTCCATACCTTGTGTTTCGCGTCTGCTTGATCTGAAATTGATTGAAAAACACGAAGCACAATGGGACGCCAGTTCTCTTTAATCCTTCCCATAACTTGTACGATCGTGATTCGTTTGGTATCCGGATTGTGTATGATTAACCCATTTGCCCGGATACCGCCTTTCCAACTAAATCCAAGCACAGTACAATCTTTTAGGAAATCTTCGTCTTTAATAAGGTCAACGTTTCTACGAAATGAAACATTCCCTCCGCGTTTATAATTTTTACGGACTAACTTGAAGTATTCGTCGAGTGTTTTGTGTAGGTCAGGTTTCTTCTTCCGAGATTTTGCCCATTTGAGTTCTAACCGAGGCATGTCGGCATCATCTAATCGGAGATACCCGTTCTTTTCATCACCGCTGATCCCGCTGATTTCCCAAGTGGTCGGAATCTCTAATTGAATGCCTGCCCAACCAAAAAGAGTCCAGTCCATATCTCTATCCTAACGTGAGTTCGGGAAAAGGAATATTGGTGTGCTGTGCGGTTAGGAAACCGCATCTACCGTTGTTATTACTGCTTAAAACGGTTTAACAATAACCGCCTTAGAGACAAGGGCAATTGCGACAGTACCCATCCCAACTAATCCAACACCACAAGCAAATCCTGCTGCCAGAACTGGATTGAACATAAACCACCTTTTCAATCCGAACCGCTTAATCATATAGAATCTACCGATGATAGCACCAAGAAGCCGCGCTACCATGCTTCCTGGATCTGCTCCGATTCCACCGATAATACCGTAGAACCACATTGATGGATATCTAAACACCCAAAGAAGTCCGTAGATAGCAAGACTTGAGGTAAATCCTGCAGCAACATAATCACCACGTATGGCTTGAAGCATTTCACTATTCCCATCACGAAGAGAAGTTTTCATAAGACATTCATGAGTAGCGTTAATAGGCCACATCATCTGAACAAACGGGTATTGTGCACTCGGTATCGGTGCAATTTGCCAAATAAAGTGCTGCACCAATATTCCACTAATAATCAAAATAGGCATAATTAGCAGTGTAGCAGCGAGGTTTGATGTAAATGTTGTTCCTGTCAATTCCAGCACACGCCATCCCTGTGTACCTGCTCCGTAATCTTCATCAGGCAACGGTGCAAACCAGATATCAATCTCCTCGTACCGACTCAGAATAAATGTAATCTCATGCAAATAAGGTATTTCAAATAGATCGCGTCCAAGTACTCCAAAGGTCCTTGCGGTGATATACGAATTTATCGGTGTATATAAGAACGCAAATCCAAGTAGGAAACTGAGTGGGAAGTTCGGAACCATCCAATGGATAAGCCAGACAAATCCAGCCATACCGATCAGCCATAATATTCCCATTAACCATAGTGGAAAATCACCACGGTTCGGTGGTGTAGCAAGTGAACCACGTTGTCCCGCTTCTTTTTTAGAACTTCGGAGTTTGAAAATCATCGGGATAGAAGCCGCCATACCAACAAGACCGAGGCTAAAGTTCTTACCCATGTCATAACTTCTATAGAAATCAAGACCGTTGAATAATCCAACCGCACGCACATCAAGACCGGGATGCCATTGATGTAAAATCTCGTTTCTATAGAGGATATGCGGATTCACAACAAATTGCGATAGCATTGCAGTGACAAACTCAGACATCACAACAGGGAACGGTAGGACAAAACCGATGAGCATTTGACTGAAATCTGTTCGGAGCGCAAAAACTCCTGTTGGCGCGAATCCTTCAATGCTTTGCGTAAAGTCTATCCAAGGAATCTTTAGAATTTGTATCGGCGTACTCATCATAACGCCAGTGAGTGCAGGAACACCAATATAGATGAATCCCCATAATAAACCTGCCATAGACCCGATAGAGAAGACCTGCCATCGCCATGTCTCCTGTTTACCGGTTGTCTCGGCTAATGCAGTTGCCCCTTGTGCGGTAATGGGTGCCATGGGGTAAGGGAGTCGCTCAAGATCTGCAGTAAGCCTAAAGAGGATATATTGACCACTGACAAATCGTAAAGTTCCAAGAAGTTTGGTGGCGAGGTAAATACCAATAGGCAATAACCAGTCTGGATGTAACAAGCTCCTTGACAATACACCAACAGAATCACCTGCGGGAACCACCCACGCGGGGATTTTATCCGCAATTTCGTAGGAGACGGCTTGCGGTGTGTTTACAAAGTAGGCATACCAGATAAAACTCCGATATTGCATACCACTGCCAACTGCTGCACCTGTTAGGCTCAGCAGCATATAGAGCTCCTGCCGACGTGCCGTGGTGAAGGAACGTCTGGCTAATTCTGTGAACAAAATAACTGCCACCCAAGGGGCTGCTGCTGCACCAGATTGTCCAGATACATAACTCAGATAGATGGACCCTGGCATCATCAGCAATCCAACAAAGAGCGCACCGAAGAACACCTTGACGGTTAATCCCGATTCAAAGGTTCGTGTGCCGCCTTCTATATCGTATCGTTGTGCCCACGTTTGCCATTCATCTGCTTGTGAGATTCTCTCTCTCGCCAATTAATATCTCCTTTGTATTAGCAATCAGTTCTCATTAGTCAGCATACTGCGTCAAAAGGTTAGTATTAGCAACAGTTTCCGAGAACTGAGAACCGTTTAAGTATCATCTTTCGGTGTCTTCTTGTTCCTACCTTCGCTAAGTTCTTCCCAAAAATGAGCAGTGAAGATTCCTATAGTCAAAATCAGTGCAGCGAACATCTGCCACTGCCAACTGCCACCTAAAAATAGAACGCTAACTAACCAGAGGATAGTCCCGAAAATGATGATAATACTTGCTAATTTTTCCATATACGATTCCTTATTCAGTTCAACTATACATTACCTAATCAGCTGTTGTTAATACCGGTTCTAATCTTGCCGTGTCTTCCTCGGTATCAGTGCTTTCGGTTCTTCCGCGTTCGTGGAATTCTGCACGTACATCAACACTAAAGGTACGCCAAATCAGCAATTGTTTCCGCAACAAATTGAGAAAACGACGATTGACCCGTTTCCATGAAGCGATTTCTCCGCTTTCTCGGTGTACGTCTAATGTGATTTTGAAAAGGTCTTCCTCTTCGCCACCGACAGGAGAGGTGATAAACTCAATAGATTGACTTACCCCCAAATCGTAAGGTGCTAACCATACCATCATTCCGATTTGATATGAATCCTCATCTGCAGCACTGAAAGTTACATTATCTGTGTAGAAATCACTTGCAGATTCATCTGCGTGTGCATCAAAGTAGTCACGCATAAAGACATTCAAACCGAGTGCTTCCTCCGCTAAAACGGTAAAAGGTAGATTGAAGTGCCAAACATCACCTTCAGGTTCAGGCAGTTTCCATTTACGTTCAATATCCGGCACTGCCATTCGAGATGCTTTAATAGCCGGATAGAGCGTACTGAGCAGTACAACAATCATTACGATTACGGTTGCGACAACAGTAGACATAGAAGAATAGTTTAGCGTTAAGCCTGCAAGCCAACCGAAATGTACTAACGTTGTTGCGATCACTTGCCCCATCAGATAACCCAAAACTGCACCAACAATTGCATATACGCAAGCTTCCGCAAGGAAGAGGAAAGCAATATGGATAGGTGCAAGTCCCACAGAACTGTAAATTCCGATCTCTCGCACGCGTTCATAAACTGCACCGAGCATTGTATTTAAAACAATCAATGCAGCAATCAGAATTGGCACAAATAGGTTACCCATGCCACTAAAACTGGTCATACCGATACTGCTGTAAAGATAGGTATCTTTATCACGTCCGACAAAGAAGTCAAGTGCAATACGGTTCATCAGAGGTGCCATGATAAGATCAAGCTTGTCAATTGCAGCAAGTAGTTTCGGATCGTCTTCTTGCGGTTCCATGTTGACAGCAACACTTCTAAGCGTACCACCTTGATTCATAACAACTTCATAAGGCAATATGGCAATACTATCAGGTGTGAGATGCAGATATTTCTGAAGTTCTCCCTCAAGCGTTTCATCACCTGTTCCACCTCGACTACGTTGCTGTTGCATCAATTGATAATCAACGGGTGTCATTTCTTCACCGTCATTATCCGTGAGATCCTTGAATCCTATTCCTAAAACACCGACCACGGTGAAGTCAGCCCCATATACAGAGATAGTGGCTTTTCCCATATCGCTCTCAGTGATTTTTAATAGATCAGCCATCCCTTTCGGAAGGACAATAGCGTAGGGCCACTCGGTGGGCCAATTCTCCGCATCAGCCCGGTCAAACCATTTTCCGTATTGCAGATAACGATCGATACCAGTGACTGCAGGTTCCGCTTCACTCATCCCGACAAGCATATTCGCTGCAAAACTTAAAGGTTCGTCTGTAAGTGGACGTGTCGGTGGTGCAAGATCTTGTTCGTTAGCACTACGCGTCAATTGCACAAAAGATTGGTCCCCTGTTCCAGAAGACTGATACCAAGAACGTGGGGCAACAACATTCTGAACAGCAAGAATAGGCTGTTCGTCAACGTTTTCGATAAATCCAGTTTCACGCAATTCAGTAAGTGCTGCAGGTATATCTATTGGTGTTTGCCCCTGCTGAGCCAAGAGTACGTTTTTCTGTTCCAGAAGACGTTCTAAATTACCGACAGTAATTTGCGTTTTCTGCATGTCATTCAGAATTGAGTTTAGAACAGGTTCTTCAAGTGGTCGCCAATATTGGTCTCGGATGAGTAAGCCGGTGTAGCGCGGTGTCACCTGTGGCAAACTTGTTCGGTTTGGACGCATAAATGTCCGCACAGATGTGAAAGAAATCACAGTGAACGTTAAGATAACCAATGTCGTGCACGTAAGGATTGTCCGTCCCTTCCGTTTCCGCATATTGGATATTCCGAGACTAAACGCTGCTGCACTGGCACTTAGTCTGCCGACATCGGCTTTATACACTTTGTTGCCTTGCTGACGTATTTTCTCCAGTTGTTCCTCAAATTTCCGAACAATAATACTAATGACAATCACTGTTAATGCAAGTACAACGAATGCAATTAAGATAATGATAGGTGTCGTTGTGATCTGGAATGCTGGATGAACCTGACTTAAGAAGTAAAAGACGAGTAGGAAAATACCAAAAGTAGCTATAATCTGCCTGTTAATATTGGGGAACCCGAATATTAGTCGTTCCATAAAGTATGCAAACGGCATCAGCAGTGCAAGGTAGAACATAATTCCGTTTACGACATCGTTTCCTGTTCTTTTAACATCGGGGTATGCGCGTGATTCGTATCCCCACGCAGCGCGCGCCAACTTGAGTGCTTGTTGGTAGTCGTTTTGGAAAAGAGCGGTTTCTGCCCTTGTGAGATACTCATCGGCAAATTGGTGTAGTTTGTCAAGACGGTCACTTGAGATACCAAATCGTTTGTAAAGTCGAGATCGATTTTCATCAAGCCACCACATATCGCGCACAACAACATAAGGCGTGAGGCGGATACTGCCGTTTTCTCGCACGACAAATCCTTCTCCAGTGTAAAGCGTTGGGTTTTTCATACCGCTTTTAGTTGCTTTAATAAGAAGGAGACGTTTGCCGATCTGTCCGTAAGCCATCCCGATTTTTATACGGCTTTGTGGTTCGCTATACACAAGCGCGATAGGTTCAGCAGCAGATACTCCTTCCTGCTGCCAAGGTTTAGACACACCAAATTTTTCAGGTGGACTATCTGACAAGGCATCATATACCTCTAATTCTCGTAAGGTACGAAGGTAACGTTGGTCAACTAAGTCGTAGATAGTTGTGGACACACACGGGAAGGTAACAACCCTACATCCGCGTCTTCGTGTGTTGATTGGCACTTTATTTGGTAGGAGTTTCGCACCGTAATTTCCGAGATCTGGTGCGTAGATTATATCCCCAGAGTCGGGGTCAAGTATATAAGCCTCAACTTCTTGTGCCCCACCAAGCCTGCGTGTCGCTCTACCTTCCATTGCCAACCCGGCAACTTCAAAATTGCCTTTGTTGTCTCCCATAGCAAACAGGTCACCCCGTACCCCCATCATTGTCTTGTGTTTACGACGCAGTGTTAGGATCGGGTATGGCACAGGTTTATTCGGAAGCGCAGATTCACGAGCATCAAATTCAACAACATCCCCGAAAAGGTTGCAATAGAAATTACCGACTCTCGCAGCTGTCGGCATCTGTGGGTCACGTAATGCTTGTATCAACAGCGATGCTAAAGTCTGTGCTTGTTGGTGTAAATTACCATCTTCCCGGAGATCAACGCGATCAATAGTATCAAGCGGTGTGTCGGTAAGAACACGAGCATCCTCAATAGTTGCAAAGGCGATACCCGTTTTCCCTACAAGCGTTGCAACCTCACTGTCAAAGGCAATTTTGCCCGGTATATATGTCTTCCACGTTTTTCCGCCACTTGCAGAAATAGCATTTACAAAGTTGCTTCCACCACCGAGTCCCACAATTGAGATTAATGTTTTGATGTCCTCTATTTCATCCTCTGTGAATGTGTCGGGGTCTTCGTGTCGGAGTCTCAGCATTGCATCCAACTGTTCTCGCATCCGTATACTGTTTTTGCGATTTTTCTTTGCGCTGCGTACATCGTTGCGGATAAAACGTTCTACCTCTTTGCGGATATAGTCCATATCCTTGAGCATATCTTCAGAAGGTTCACCGCGGTTCCGCCACTGCTCAAACTGCATCTTCATTAGACGACTGACTCCACCCAAGCCAGTAAGCTTACCATAATGTGCACTGAGGAGTGTTTCAAGTGTTTTTCCCTCAAGGTTTTCTTTGTCTGAAATTTGACTTGCGACTGACCATTGGCGCGCCATAACAGCTTGTCGAATCTGGTCGTCTGTGGCACGCCACAGTTTTCTAACACGCACACCAAAATCAGCATCTGCAGCATACGCGGCAAGTTTATTTCCGATGCTCGCGAATTCACGCCGCAGCACAAACTCCGGTTCTTGGTCATAAAACCAACCTTTGTTAAATACACCGAATTGATTTGATTGAGAGGATAGGTCTATGCTACAGAAAAGAGATGTATAATATCGATTGAAAAGGTCTTGTAGTGCTACCGCAGCTTCAATCTGTGCGAGTTTGCGATTATATTCTATCTCGCTTATACGCGCCATTTTCTGCACACGACTTTGAATATTACGGAATCGAGCATTTCTTAATGTGAGCATGTTATCTCGCAGAAGCACCTTTGTCTGTGCATCTAAATCCGTCGTGAGTGATGGCAGTTTTTCAATCAAATTGTTAAGCGATACGATGTCTGAAGCTGCGTTCAACTTGACTGCTTGTAGTATTTGTGCCTCAACCAGATAGGCGGCAACATGTTTACGTGCCTCTTTTGCCTGCTCCACCTCTTCATTTGACAGATAACCGTGTAGAATTAACAACTCTTCATCAAGGTATTCGCGCGTAAGCGTTCCATGTGTGTCTAAGAGATTTTGGACGCGTGTAGATTCTAAACGCGCATTTCGTAGGGCAATTTCAAATATACCTTGCTTATCGCGTGTCAAATCCTTAGTCAGACCATCTTCACCATCACCCAGCCCTTCGGCTGCAGCCACTTCGGTCAGCCGTTGTCGCAACTGTGCATTAATTCTATCTATCCGTTCTTGTGATGACTCAGTGAGATATTGGGATTGGGCTTCAGGTGGTAAATCGTGTAAACGTTCATTGCCTAATTTCGTGATGGCATCTATAATTTGACTTGTTGCGGATGTGCTTTCCTTAAGGTTTTCTTGAACTTTTTGGAGTAATGCCCGTTCTCTTGCAATTGCTGCTTCCTTAGATTCTGTTGTATTTGCGATTATATTACGCGCTTTCCTCGCTTCTTTGAGAGTGGGTAGATCTGTGTGCCGGTCAAGTATCTTATCAGGTGTCCACATCAGAGCAAATTTCCGTTGGTCACTCATTTCCCAATTTGCAAGGGTATTGTTGAGTATTTCAATATCAGAGACCAACTCTGAAGGCAAATCACTCGGTGTTGGAACTTTATAATCAGATCCAATTTTCTCAGGCAATAGGTAGGATGAATTTGGATGGGTGCCGTAATTGCCACCTATCTCGCCAGCCTCAATTTCCCGCATCAACTTATCCACTGCCCATGTGTCTAATCGCGCGGTAGGTAAAGCAATGGTGTTGATCAACTCCTGCTGTGCAATTCTACTTGTATCTAAAGCAGATGTCCGTATTTGTCCGAGACGTTTAACAATCTGACGTAAGAAGTGTGTGGTTTGTAGTGCTTCCTTTTCAAAACGGACAAGATTCGCGTTAAGTCTTGATTTTTCTTCTTCTGTAAACCCCTGTTTTTCGCGCTTGCGATTCCGATCCGCATCTTTTTTCTGACGTTCTGAAAAATCCCGCTGCGCTCTGTGGAGCGAATCAATTTGTGAGCGTGTAGAAGCGAGTCCTTCAAGCGTTGTAGAAAGGGAATCGAGGTCATCTTTTATACCGTGCACCCCATGGTAAAAATCTGCATCAAGGTCTACCAGAATACTTCTATCAATGGAGAGCAGCAGTTTGCGTCCTAATTCTTCAAATTCAATTATATCGGTTGATAATCCCCGTCTTAGTCCTTGTAACGTTGGCGTTCCAGGTGAATCGGTTGCAGATCCAACAATGTCTTGTCCAATCCCTTCCATAAATGCACGCATACCAGCTAAGCCTTGAAAATGCGCGTCAACAGCCACGAAAAGAACTGAACGTCCAGGACGATATTGAGGATCTCCGAATAAGCGTGCGAGTTCCATCAACACAGCGATACCACAAGTTGGATCAGCACCTGGTGCTATTGCTGGAACAACCGACATAGAATCGTAGTAAGCAGTAAGAACGACTAGCTCATCACGTAAAACGGGGTCGCCACCTTCCAAAAAGCCGCGTATGTTCTGTCCAACGCGCCGCTCCCATTTCATTTTACCACGCAAACGGACGTTGATATCTTCACCTGTTGCAAGCAAGTCTTTCAACGCCACAGCATCCGCTTTAGATACCCAAAACCGAGGAATATTTGCAGGAACGGTAAGAAACTTGTTCTCTGCCTCACCGCGTATGGTCGTATCCGGTTCAATAAAAATGACTGCAGATGCACCTAACATCGCAGCGTTAATCCACCGAGTACCAGAGTTGAACTCAGTGAGGACGATAGCACCTTTTGGAATAAATATATGCGATTCACTTGCCGCTATGAATTCTCCCTTTTCATCAATCTGTCCATCTTTGTTGTTATCAAGTCCATCGGAAGCATCACCGGGAATTTCGTCTGTCCACCCATCAGCATTGTTGTCAATACTGTCTGTTGCCCACCCGAGTATTTCTGATAGCAACGGAATTTCACCATACTCGTCAACGATACCATCTTCATCGTTATCAATGCCATCGGAAGCTTTTTGCAGGTGTCCGTTGAGAACATCATCGGTTATACTCGCTTGTGTAACGCGAAACCGTCTTGCGAGGGAAACAAGCGTATCCCCTTCTTGAAGTTTATACCAAAAACCGCCAACGTTGCTTCCATTGAAGTCTGAAAGTTGAGAATCGTCGCCGTAAAGCAACGGACCGGTAAGTCCGCCAGTCGGAATGAATACCGTATTGCCTTCAACGATAGGTGTCGGTAGGTATCGGTTATGTTCGTTTTCAACGATGTCGGTTAAGGAGACAGCATAATTTTCCGCTATTTGTTCAAGGGTTTCTCCTACTGTGACAGTATGCTTTACACCATCGGCAAGGAGTGATGTCCTGACAAGGTTGGGCCAAAGCGGTTTAAGTGAAAATGTCCGCAATACAGTGCCATCAAGGGAAAGTATCTCAATAGCACTATCACCATGGTCAATAGGAACTGTGACGGAAAATTCACGACTTTCAACATTTTTCAATCCCATTTCAACGAAACGGTCAAAAATGTATTTACTCCCATTTGCTGCCTGAGGATAGCCTGTAACGCGGCTCTCTAAACTTGATAGACGTGCGAGGTCTTTCCGAATGTTACGAATAGATATCTCATCTCGTATCTGGATTGCAGCCTCTGATAACCCTAACTTTTTTTCTCCATCTGCTGCGTAACAAAATGAAATACCTCCACAAAAGATTAATAAAAGTATTACGATATAATAACAATTCCTCATATAATTCCTCAATTCCTTGATTTCCGTTGTTTTAGTGTAACAAATTTACAATAATTTTTCAATAGAAAATATAACTACAACTGATTGCTGTTTTGTCACTCCTGCCTATTTTCAATAAACACATATTAGATATTGAGAGAACGGTTCATCCATTCCAAAATCAATATTTCCACTTACTTAATACCCGATTCAAAATAATTGTAAAGTTTTATTTGACTTGTGTTAATTAATATGTTAACATATAGTATATAGAATTTTAAAATGAAGGTAAAAAGTGTTTTTTCTACACTTTAATTTGAAACATAATAGTAAAAAATCCTTATAAATATGAAAATTTGGTTAAAAAGTTTGCATTCATGTAATTTTTATGTTAAACTGTCTTTCACGTTTTTGTTGAATTTCGTTAGTGAAAAACGTCAAGCGAATTTTTTGTATAAGGATCTTTTATTTAATACTATTTTTATTTACTAATGAAAGGAATTGAATAATGAGTGATGAAGTTATTTCCCGAATAAAACAACGTCGGCGTGAACTTAAAATGACGCAAACTGAATTAGCAAAAGAAGCTAATTTAACACCTGCAGCTATATCCCAATTTGAGTCGGGAACTCGAAAACCCTCTTTTAATACGCTTTCCAGTTTGTCTGATGCACTGAAGGTGACCACAGATTACCTACTCGGCAAAAAAGAACGCGGGTATGAAGACCTTATGGCTGATGAGAGGTTAAAATTAATGTTTAGAGGGATGATGAATTTCAGAGAAAGAGATAAAGAAACACTCTATGAATTTTATAAGTTCCTCAAGACACAATCGGAAACAGAAGACAAAGGCTCCGAGGATGCCGAGTAACCGATTACGTTATGCGAAGGATAGTCCAGCAGCTACAGCATGGCACATCCTTCGCGACCTAAGCATACAAGATTTTCCAATTGATCCGAAGCAAATTGCTGCCGAACTCGGTATTGTGCTATGGGAGCGAGAATTACCGGATACTTGTGACGGATGTCTGATGCAGGTAGGGAATGCATGGGGTATTCTCGTCAATGCAAAAATCCGATCTGAAGCGCGTAGAAAGTTTACCATTGCACATGAAATTGGACATTATTTGTTAGAGCGCGATTCTACTCGTTCCTGTTCGTTGGATGAACAGTTAAATGCTATGATCGCTGAACAGGAAGATGATACGGAAAATCAGAAAGCACAAAAACAGACATATCTCTTGAGTGAGCAACGCGCAAACCAATTCGCTGTTGAATTGTTGATGCCATCACCCATTTTCTTAGCAGATTCATCCTCGCTTTCACAGGTAGGTTTGCCAGCGATTGCTACGCTTGCCACTCAATACGGAACATCTTTGACAAGCACAGGAATCCATTACACAAGGTTATCGGATCTTGTGTGTGCCATTGTATTTTCTGATGCTGGAATCATTCGGTACTTTGCATATTCTGATGGATTTCGTGAGAACAAGAATTGCTACCTTCAAAGTGGACAACCGCTTCATCCAGATGCCTTAGCGTCTCGGTTTTCTAACGAAACCCGCGTTAGTGAAGTAATGGACGATGTGCCGCTAAATTACTGGTGCCAACCAAAAAACCGCCGAATGAACGGATCTCATCCGACGGTTGAAAAACACAGAATCTTTGAACATTCACGACGAATTCCAAGCACAAATCAGGTTATAACTTTTCTCCATCTCCCCTGCTGATTAACTAAAACTATCTCATAAGACATCGGTGATCATTTCTCTTGTCAATGCCATCAGTTTTCTCTCAAATGTTCAACGAACGCTTCTGCAGTTAGAATCTCAACACCTAACTCAACCGCTTTATCGTATTTAGACCCCGCACCTTCACCCGCGATAAGATAATCTGTTTTACCCGTCACACTGGATGTAACTTTTCCTCCGCGTGCCTTTATCTGTGTCGATGCTTCTGTGCGAGTCATATCTGGAAGACTGCCAGTGACTACAAACGTCTTGCCACTGAAAAAGGGGTCTTCTAAAACTTGGGGTGCTTTGGCAACTTCTTCCGTAAAACATTTCAAACCTGCAGCTTTTAGTTTTTCTATCAGAGGACGATTTTGGGCAAAGAAAGTAGCTACGCTTTCTGCTATCTGCGGTCCAATCCCCGGAATAACTTCAATAGCTTCAGCATCTGCTTGGCTAAGGGCATCTATTGAGAAAAAATGATCAATCAAGACTTCAGCAACGGTTTCCCCGACATGAAAAATGCTCAAGCCAACCAAAAGTCTTGCTGCGGATGCTTGTTTGCTGTGTTCAATCTGATGCAGAAGATTGTTTGTCAAACCAGGTCCCATCCGCTCCAATTCACCGACTTCCTCAGCCTTTAATGCGTAAAGATCGGCAACATCTTGAACCAAATCATTGTTCACTAATTGGTTTACTGTTGCGGGACCAAGTCCTTCAATTTCAAGAGCATTCCGTGAGGCATAGTGTGCAATGCGACGTTTCAATTGTGCCGAACACCCAGCATTCACACATCGGACTGCAACCTCTGTCTCAGATCGTTGAACAGGAGTATTACAAGTTGGACATACATCGGGAAATTGGAAAGCGATCTCATCTCCCTTTCGTTTTTCTTTAAGAACGTCGTTAATTTTGGGGATTACATCTCCAGCACGTTCAAGAATAATTGTATCCCCAATACGAATATCTTTATTGAGGATTTCCTGTTCGTTGTGTAGCGTAGCATGTGTAATCGTTGCCCCTGCAAGCTTTACCGGTTTCAAGATTGCAACGGGTGTCAACACACCTGTGCGACCAACTTGTACCTCAATCTTTTCGATGGTTGTGATTGTCTGATGTGCGGGAAACTTGTATGATGTAGCCCAACGAGGACTTTTGGCAGTCGAACCAAGTTCCTTCTGTTGAGAAATGTCGTTTACTTTTACAACAATGCCATCAACCTCATAAGGAATTTCCTCACGTTTTTCCACCCATTGGTTGTAATATATGAAAACATCTTCAAGCGAGTTATGGAGTTCAGTGTAGGGATTACACTTGAAACCATAACTTCTTAATTTTTCAAGTCCTTCAGTATGCGTTGCAACCTCAAGTCCTTCAACATAGTTTAGTGAATAAATATAAATATCCAATGGTCGCTTAGCAGTGACATGGGAATTCTGGGTTCGCACGGAGCCTGCAGCGGCATTTCGAGGATTTGCGAATGGAGTTTCACCTTCTACTTCCCGTTCTACGTTGACATCATCAAGGAGATGTTTTGGAATAAACACTTCACCGCGCACTTCTAATACAGGTGGAACAGGATTATCCTCTGTTGAGGTAAGCCGCAACGGAATAGCGCGGATAGTCCGTAGATTACCAGATACATCCTCACCAAATTCGCCATCACCCCGCGTTAAACCACGGACTAAAACACCATTCTCATAGAGCAAAGAAACTCCTAATCCATCGATCTTTAACTCAGCAACATATTCAACAGGAGCGTCTTCCAATATACGCTGCACCCGTTTTCCGAAATCCAACAACTCATATTTACCGAATGTGTTATCAAGACTTAGCATAGGGCTGCGATGTGGTATACGAGAACCTAAGGCGACACCACCACCAACGCGTTGTGTAGGAGAGTCAGGGGGGATGTCTTCAGGAGATGCTTTTTCAAGTTCCTCAAGTTGCCGCATGAGCGCGTCAAAAGCAGCATCAGTAATTTCAGGCTGGTCATCAATATAATATTTACGCTCGTGGTGGCGTATCAATTCTCTGAGTTGATTGATATCAGTGCTCATTTTCTTTCGTGAAACTCTCTATTTATGGATGTATATCTTGTTATTATAAACGTATCATTTTACATACAGATTACATAAAAAAAGGCGGAGCAAACTCCGCCACAGAAAATCCAACAAAATGTTTGGAACGATACGAACCGATCGTATTAACTTACTTTCCTCACAATGTGTGTGCTGATAAGTCATTTGCAATGGTTAACCGTCTTTGCCTTGTAAACGTTCGAGGTCGGGTGTATCCTTCACCAGTCGGTCCGGCGATAGTCATTGCCAAAAAGCCTTCACCCTCCAGTCCGCAACAGGCATAGGAAGGTGCATTGACAACAACGACAGAACAATTCATTGCTTTGTTGTATTGTGTGATGCGCGCTGTGTTATTAGTGTGGATCATTGCAGTGTGTCCACGACCACCATCTGCTGCGAGCGCGCCTTTTAATGCTTCGTCAAAATCGCGCACACGAACCACAGGCAAAATCGGCATAAGGTATTCGTTGATAACGAATCCATGATCCGCTGGAACTTCTACCACAACGGCAACCGTTTGGGCAGGTGCTGTAATACCTGCTGCTTCAAGGATGGTCTTTGCGTCTTTACCGATATATTCTTTGTTTGATTCTCCGTTTTCAGTGACCACTGCCTCAAGTGCCTCGCGTTGATTTGCATCGAGCAGGTGTCCACCGTTTTTCGTCAATTCACGTATCGTTTCATTTGCGACAGATTCAACGACAAAGAGTGCTTTTTCTCCGATACAAAGTAAGTTATTGTCAAAACTTGTCCCCGCAATCACATGTCTCGCGGCATTTGGAATATCAGCAGTTTCATCAATAATAGCAGGTGGGTTGCCAGGTCCAGCAGCAATCGCCTTTTTACCACTTGTCAATGCAGCTCTCACCACACTCGCTCCACCAGTTGCAACGACCATTGCAATGTCGGAGTGATCCATAATCTGTTTTGCTGTCCGTAACGTTGCATTAGCAACAGAGGTGAGTAAATTCGCAGGTCCGCCAGCCTTCACAATCGCATCGTTGATGACATGCATCGTCTCTTCTGTGCATTCACTTGCATTTGGATGCGGACTAAACACGACAGCGTTACCCGCGGCGATCATGATAATCGCGTGGTTAATAACTGTGGAAGTCGGATTAGTGGTGGGAGTAATCGAATTAATAATACCGAAGGGAACATATTCAATCAAAAGCGTGCCATCGTCTCCAGACATAGACTCCGACATCAAGTCTTCCATCCCGGGTGACAGATTAACCGCACCTTCATTTTTCATGACCTTATGTTCCGCGTTACCCATCTTTGTATCTTGGACAGCAAGGTCTGCGAGTCGTTTTGCGTTTTCAAGAGAAACTTGTTTTATTGCCTCAATAAGTTCACGTCGTTTGGCAAACCCGAGTTTGATGAGTGCTTCTTGTGCTGTTTTTGCTGCACTTATAGCCTCCTCAACAGTCGCAAAAACACCTGACCGAGAAGAACTTGCTCCAACCGTTACGGGTTGGGTTGAACCCGATCCCTCTTTCTGTAAACTTGTTAAGACCTGCGAAACAATCTGTTCAATCTGTTTCTCATCAATTTGTGCCATTCAGCCCTCCAATACCTCATATAGATGCAGCGATTAGCAATCGCAATATACACCGAATCGTGCGAATAATCCAAGCATCGCCATAGTCTATGGTGGATTCAGCGATTTCTGAGTGTTGATGGTGCGTTTAGCAATCTTTGTAGCAAATAAATAAAAACGCCTGGATAACATTAGATTGCTTTCACGTTCCTGTAGGCGCGATGCCTATATCGCGCCGTGTCCAACACAAACAATGGATTACGCATCCGAATCATCGTCGGCACCGGCAGCTTTTCCACCGAGAATGGATTCAACATCCGAATGTGGACGTGGAATGACGTGTACTGATACCAATTCGCCAACTGCTTTTGCAGCTTCAGCACCAGCATCTGTGGCAGCTTGTACTGCCCCGACATCCCCGCGGACCATGACGGTTACAAAACCTCCGCCTACCTGTTCTTTTCCAATCAACTTGACGTTTGCGGCTTTAACCATCGTGTCGGCGGCTTCAACAGCACCGATCAATCCACGTGTTTCAACCATTCCTAATGCTTCATTGCTCATATTATTTGCTCCTTATCTGACTAAAAAATAGAATACAAGGGACTGCTCATGTTTTATCTAACAGATAGACGCAGTACCTCTAATTGATAAATTGTGCACGTTTAAATAATACTATAAATGCGTAATTATAGCAAATCAAATTTTTGGTTTGAATGTGGATATTTGGGTAATATTGATAGTTCGTTATCTGAATTACTTCAATATGCATTTGTATAGATTTTTTCAGTGCTTTAACTAAAGTAGTTGTGATATGGAAAAAGTCCTTGTCTATAATAACTCCATTGTCACTTATCCCATTCATCAACTAAATCAGCCTTTACAGGATTATTGAGAACATAACTTATAATCCTTAATTTGTCTTTTGACACAATTTATTATCATCCAATTTTCCTTGAAATATCACAGAAACATGTTATCATAACAGAATACCAACAGAAAGCAGGAACACTATGATACAACAAATCGAAATAACTTTACCAGTATACTCACGCGGGTTTCATCTTATCACAGATGAAATCACAAAATCTCTCGGAGAACTACCGGAAACAGGTATTCTACATCTCTTTATCAAGCACACCTCAGCGGGTATTACCATCAACGAAAATGACGATCCGACGGTGCGCGAAGATTTTGCCAATAGTTTTGACCGTCTCGTGAAGGAACGAGAACCTTTCTACAAACACACGATAGAAGGCGATGACGATATGCCTGCACATATCAAAGCGTCGCTTGTTGGCTTTGCCGTGTCCATCCCGATTACGAACCACAATCTGAATTTAGGTGTGTGGCAAGGAATCTACTTGTGCGAATTTCGTAATCGGGGTGGAAGACGTAACCTAACAGCGACGCTTTATTTTTAGTTCAGTTTTCAAATGGGATATTGTGGTTTGTAAAAGTGCGGTGCAGTTATAAAACCGTACCATAAGCGTCAATTTAGTGATTCTTGTCCGTTTGAATTGCTTGTTGTCTGAACCAGGATTTTCAGGATTTCAGGATTTTCAGGATAAGAGATTGTATGCCGATGTTCCTTTGCAAAAGGTAGTCCTTCATCCTGGACAACGGAATATATACCCACTAACTCCCAATCTGGGTTCAGATAACAGATATGTCAAAGGTTGCTTTGCTCGCTTCGGTTTACAGGACTGTATGTGAGGATGCGGGCGAGGAGACCTCGCCCCTACGGAATGTCC
>JAJDWI010000163.1 GCA_022825665.1 Candidatus Poribacteria bacterium | reverse complement strand
ACTGTTTGTGCATTCCACCAATTCTTATCAAACAGGCAGGCTTAGCTGCCTAAAGTGGAGCAGATGTAAGACGTAGCTCAGATCCGCTATCCGCGAGGAAACACAAGCCCCTACCTTTAGGTAGTGGGTACTATGACTATACACCCAGTAGAACGTCGAATGACACATCAAGGAGAAAACAATGCGTAAATGTCTAAACATAATATTGGGAATGCTTGTTATTTTCATTCTACTATGTCTTTCCACAACAACACAAGCCGAGGAAACAACTTTACGTTGGAAAAACGGAGATTCCCTTACTGGAAAACTGTTGGAAAGTAAATCTGGAAAGATACGTTGGAAGTCTCCATACTTTACAGAGGCACTGGATATTGATATCAACGTATTGGATTCACTTGATTTCTCAAAACAAGACGTACCCGTAACCGGTACCTTTCGCATTGGCACTGTATCTGGTGCGATCTTGACTGCGGACATTATTGGGTCAGATGAAAACACCTTTCTCTTTTTGAGTGAGCGTTACGGTACTTTTCAAGTCAATAGAGAACTGATTTACTCACTTGAAAATCGTGAACATGCAAATCTCATTTTTGACGGTTCACAACTGGCTGCATGGGATTTATCAGAGGACGAAACAAAGAAACAACCTAAATCCACGAATACGCAGTCTACCGGTTGGTATGCAGAACGTGGTGGACAACCACGGACAGATCAGAGCAAAACTAACATATTTTATCCACTTGAATGGGACACACGTTTTGAGATTGACCTTGAATTAGCTTCCGCCACAAGTCCACCAGGATTTGTCTTCTCACTCGGAAAAAACCTTTACGAAGCATTGCGGGTAGAGACATGGGCAAGGGAATTGGTCGTCGTACAAGGAACGCTATTTGAAAAAATATTGACGATCAAACCACATCATCGTAACTTCCGTTTGCGACTCGCTTACGACCAAGAAACTCGCGTGTTAAAAGTATTTGATGTAAACGGTAATCTACTGTTGAAATTGGATGATGTGAGTCCGACAACAGAAGTACCCGGTATTTATATATACAACCGAGGACAAGACCTCACTGTGAAGCGGTTGCGTGTTTATCGACAACCTCACGATATTCGGAACCAGCAAATTGACTTCTCTATACCGAGAATCCACATGATGAGTGGAGAAGTTTTTCATGGCAAACTGTTTGTAGAAAACGGGAACGCTTATGTCACTCATACAGATGGCACGCGATCGGATATCAACCTATTTCAGATTGATCGTGTTGTTCAGCCAGGACGCACATTGACACCAGAAGACCAAACCATGGAACTGGCATATATTGACGGTACTGTTATAAGCGGACAGGTACAACAAATCAACACAGATAGTGTGGTGATGCAAACAAGTTTTGCAGACCAACCTATCACCTGTTCACTTAAGGGTGCGTCTCTACTCCGTCTTGGGACTAACACCAAAACAAAAACACCTATTACACCATACGATAAAATGTTCTTTCCATCAGGAAGCCTTCGTGGACAAGTAATATTTTACCCCGATGAAAAATCCAGCATAAAATGGCAGCCCGTTGGCACTTCAACGCCAGTAAATATAACAAACAACTTATCTCCCAGAATTGAACGTGACACTAAACATTTATCAAGGCTACGCTCCTTTGATATAAAGATATTCCCACATCTATTGCACCTAAAAAACGGTGAAGTCATCCCATGTCGAATCTTGACCTATGATGAAACCAGCATTAACCTCCGATCCCCCTTTATCACTGGAACACACATCAACACAGAAGATATAAAAGGTATTGAATTCTCGCTCGGTAAAACACACACCCGAAGAGAAAACCGAAATCCTATTACCATCACAGGTGGAAATAAACACCGTATCATTTTAGAGGATGGACGGATCCTTGAAGGACAGATGCAGCGAACCAAAGAAGGTAATGTCAAAATTGTAGTGCATGCTGATGCAACAGACATCAATATAATTACTGAAGTTATGGTGGCAGGAGATATCGCAAATAATGACGCAGCTGCGCTAAAGCGCGCCGTTGAACTTCTGTTTGATCCACTTGAAACCAAACCTGAAGAATTAGATGTAAATTTAGAACGCGCCCTTACCGTGCCACGTTTTAACCGAGACAATCCGCCAAACCATATTCTTGTGGGAAAAAACGGAGATTTAAAACGTGGAAAATTGATCAGTTTCAACGAGAAAACAATTCAGTTCGAATCAAGGCTTAAAACACTTACAATACCTATAGAACGGGTAGCTCGGATAGTTGATATTAGTGTTACCGATACTGACGAATCCGAAGAAGAGTTAGATGAGTCCAACAAACCTGACATTACACAGTCAACAACTCCGATATCTCAAGTTCGCTTCGCATTGATACACAATCCGATCCTTATATTTGAACCACTTGAAGTTAAAGGCAATAGGTTATTTGGACACTCAGATATCTATGGAGATGTGTCAGTTCCTGTGAACAGCATTCAATACATTCATTTTGGAGAAAAAGCAAAGTCGTTCAAATCTGTTTTCGAAAACTGGGTTGCCCGTCAAGCAAAAGAACCTGATTTCGGTGAAGATCGATAACCTATTGTTAAATGAAACACGTTTGTAGTCGCGTAATTCACTGACAAATCAACATCAAGGTAATTAACCCACTATAAATTGACCCTATAGTGTGAGTGCGGGGATACTATCTCCCCGCTAAGGAGGAATAACAACTCTAATGAATTTGTTATTCAGAAGATATTAATAACATACCAAACAATGAAATACGCCTACAGTATTCTACTGTTTGTCTTTTGTCGCCTCTCCCAGAGCGAGGTGTTTACGTCTTAATGTCATGAACTACACAATTACATTAAATTCGATGAAGGTGTGTTCGACAGAGGAGATGGACTCATCACTTTTTCCAACTCCTCAGCACTAAATAGACTATGGGTACCAGTTGATTGTTCCAACACAGGAACGATCATTCCAAGTTCTTGATTTCCACATCCTACAAAGAACAAAATTAAATGACATAGAATTACCGCAAAAACCAAAAACCATATAATCCAAATCTTATTGGAATCAGATAACACTTTCGCTCCCCTTTCGATAGTATTAAAAGGATTAAAACAACATTTATGCCTTGGCAAATACATAGTTTAAAATATTAAAATTGCAGTTAAAGTGAATTGATAAAAGCGATTACCGCCTGTTGATCAGTTTCAGATAGATTTCAAAATGGTTCCTTATGAAATTATTGATTTGTAACTCCGTGGCAAAGTTCACACAACACTTGCGAATATTGATCTTTTCAGACAATATACTGGTTAGATACTTAGATATAACCTAAGCATTAATAACCTTTTTCCAGTCAGATTCATCATATCTAAATGATTAGATTTAACTTAGTTTACTCTAAATAATAAGTAATATTATTACTTTTATCATATTTATGGAATAAAACTAATAAAATTGTCCTAATATGGCTAATTATACTTTAATCTTCTTTAATATGTCAAATTAAATTTGAAAATATACAGACATTTCGCTGGAAGGGATTCAAACCTGAGTTATTCTGTAGCGAAAACTAAATATATTCGTTACAATAAAATAACTGTCTCAGTTGTAAATTGGGGTTAAGTATGTGCGACTTACAATATTGATTGGTATAGGTGTCAATCTACTCTACCCTGTATATTAAACTTCCAGATTAAACCCATGATATGAATTCTTATACCTAAATTCGACTTGAAAATTCATAAAAAATAAATTTGATTAAAATATTCTTTTTTGGTAAAATAACATTTTAAGTTGAATATGACATAAATTATTTAACGCTCCTCCGTCAAATCCCCATGCTTTAGCTTGTGGGATGTAGACGGCTAAGGGTGTTATTGAAAATAAATTTGATAATCTAATCAAAATGTGGTATTATTGCTATTAGCACTTGGTTAGGGTTCTCACCTCTG
>JAJDWI010000080.1 GCA_022825665.1 Candidatus Poribacteria bacterium | reverse complement strand
CAAAGCAACCTCCGACATATATGTTATCTGAACCAAGATTTCCAGGATTGGGAGTTAGTGGGTATATATTCCGTTGTCCAGGAGGAAGGACTACCTTTTGCAAAGGAACATCGGCATACAATCTCTTATCCTGAAAATCCTATAATCTTGAAAATCCTGGTTCAGACAACAAACAATTCAAACGGACAAGAATTCACTAAATTGACGCTTATGGTTCGGTTTCCTAACCGAACCGGTGTTTATTCAGCGTTATAGATGCGGTTAGGAAACCGCATCTACCGAGGCGTGTACGCTCTTATTCCGTATCAGTGCTATCCTTCATTGCTTCAGTGAAGATTTCCTCATGTTTCTGTGCTATGGTATCAAGTGCTTCCTTTGAGGTTTTGATCCCTGTTATTGCTTCACTCCAATTGGTTTGGCATTCGGCTAAGAGTTCTGCGTATTGAGGAACTGCCCAGAAATCACGTAAATACGGGAAACTTGCGGCAAACGCTTCGTTATATGGAGTAGCATTTTTGAACGTATCAGAATCCAAAACTTCTTTCAAAGGTGTGAAGCCCCCAAGTTTTGCCCACTTTTCTTGAACCGGTTTCTGCATAAACCATTTCAGATATTGTTTTGCAATGTCCTTATTTTTTGAATATTCTGAAATTGACATACCTTGTCCACCGATACTTATATAATGCCCCTTCGGTCCCTTAGGTGCAACAAAAAATCCACTTTTGTCGTGTGAAGTAGGGTTTTTCTCAGGATCAACAACACCTGGGAAAAAGGCAAAGTAGTTCATCGCCATTGCAACCTTACCTGCAAGATATGCATCAAGTGTCTCAGACCAATAATAGTTCGGCGCATCAGGGGGTGCGAATTTAAGCAGATCTTTATAAAAATCAAGTGCCTTCACAGCATCTTCAGAATTAATATGACCGTCAACCTTGTATGTATCTGGATCACCATAAGATGCACCAAAACTCCACATTACTTGTTGGAAGCCCATTGTAATGCCATCATATTCCTTACTATACCACGTCGCGATCCCGTATAGTTCATCGTCAGGACGGGTAAAGAATTCTGCTATATCACGAAGTTCTGAGTATGTTGTCGGCGGTGCAAGTGCATAACCATATTTCTTCTGGAATGCTTCCATTTCTTTCGGGTCTTCAAAAAGGTCTTTCCGATAAACATATCCTGCTGCATCCACTTCTGCGGGTAATGCCCAATACTTCTTACTGCCTTTTGGATATTCTGCAAATGCTGTCATAGCGGGACCATAAATAGCACTGACATCAATATTTTCATTAATCCAATCGGTCATATCAATGTAGTGTCCACCAACAGAGTTTCTACCAAGCCATTGACTATCACCAATTACGATGTCGTATATGTCACCTTTCGCAACAAAGGTATTAAAGACTTTATCTTGGAAAGTAGGCCACGGGATTTGTACCACATCAACTGCGATTCCCGTATCAGCAGTAAAATCCTTGGATAGTTCTTGTAAATAGTTTGCTGGGTCCCATTCTGCCCAGACTATTGTTAATGTCTTTTGTGGTTCTTCTGGTGTGGGTTGTGCATCATCTTTCTGATTGTTACACCCCACAACAACTATCATCATTAGAAGGACAAAACATATATACAAACGTTTCATTACTGTTACTCCTTTTGATTCTGTAACACTTATGACAGGCACGGAACGTATCTTCTCGGACGTACCACACCATCAAACGATCCTAATTTTACCATGATTATAGCAGAATTAAGGAATATAAGCAAATGAAATCCAGAGCCAGGAATTACTACAACGTATCTCATAAATGTGGTAAGTTAGTACCATTGAGTTTACTGTTTCCCTCTAAATCTGTTAATTCGGAAGTCTTGGTTCAGAAAGCAGATCATTTTTCTTATGATTCATTCAAGCACTTTAGATTAATATCTCCACCTATACTGCGAAGTTTTAGAAGTGGTCCATCACCGTTAATTACTCCCTGTATATGCCAATTAGTCTGCGAATCTTGGTCAAATAAATCCACAGGAAGTTCTGATGTTACCTCACCGCCATTACATTTCGCATCTATTTTAACAAGAATGTCAGATAACATAGAGACAGTGATGTCACCACCAGGTGACTCAAGGAAAGAATCCTCTTGGAGATGTCCAGTTATATCTGCATTAATTGAACCACCAAAGGTCTTTGCATTTATAGGTCCATCATTTTCCAAGTCTATACTACCACCGGCAGTTTCTGCAGTTACACCACCTTTACAGTTCTCAATTTTGATGTTTCCGCCAGAGGTCTCGGTTGTGATTGCACCGATAACATTGTTAGCACGAATATTGCCACCAAATGATGTTGTGTCAACCCGACCTACAATATCGTTTATTTCAACGTTTCCGCGTAACGTATCAACACGGACATCTCCATCACACTTTGTCAACCTGATATTACCATTGTCTGTATGACCCAAAATAGGTCCTGCAATATTTTCAAAGTTGAGTTGTCCACTATTTGTTCTGCATTGAATAGATCCATTTAAGTTCTGGACAGTGACATCTCCTCCAGCAGATTTTACAATGACACTGCGAAAGGTTTTTGGAACTGTAATGAAAAAAAGAATATCCAAACGAATATTTGCTATTGTCCAATATCGTTTTCCTTCACTAAACTCTGCCTTGATGTGAAGTTCCGTATCCTCTTGGTTAAAGTTTACGTTAAAGGCTTTGATAAACTCAGCAGCATGTCTATCAGTCTTCATCTGAGCTGCGCGGTGGACTACTACATTTACATCTTCAGTATCAGCTCCTTGTACATAAATATTTCCGATGTCCGTGTCAAGTAATAAGGAACCATCTGACGATGCTTTGAAAGACCTATTGATGTCATCCAAGACGGTCTCGGTCAAGAAATCAGGCATTGCACTACGAATTAACTCACCAATTCCACTCTCTTTAAACTCTTCACTGATATTTTCAATTATGTTTTTGCCAAGAATATTTGTCATCATGGACTTCAAATCTGATGTTATTCCCAACCCCTCACTAAGGTAAGCTGCAAGGTGATTGCACGCTATACTAATTTCACTAAAAGTGGCATTCTCTTCCAATGGATCGAAAAGACCTTCAGGGACAGTATTTATCTCATTCAGTCTATGCAAGACTTTATTAAATTGAGAAATGCATCGACTTTCACTGTCTTTATAGTTTTCTGTCAATATTGAGTCTTCTGCGATTTGTGAAGTTTGTTCGAGTATCTGAAAGAGTCCGCGAATTTCTTGATGTCGTTCCTGTTCCATGAGAAACCTCTTCGTAAATGTTATTTTGATATAACGTGAGTTTGATAAATCTGAACTTTGGACTTATAGCGAAATATGCATTTATATTCTGCATTGGTTTGAAAACCGAATCTAACAGGAATATGGAGATCATGATTTACAACAAATCTCCATATCCTCGTTTTTCCAATTGTGCTTTTAGCAAATCTTTTGCCTTGTGGAGTCTCCATTTTACTGTCGTTATGGGTAGAGATAAAGTATCTGCAATTCGTTTCTGTGGCATCTCTGCCCAATAATATAGAGTAATTACTTCTCGAAAATCAGTTGGTAATGAACTTATTGAATCTCTGATAGCCTGATGAGTAGATTCCTGAACTAATATCTGTGCTGGATCTGTTGAAGCGGGATCTGCTTCAATTTGTAATTCTGCATCTTCATCCTCATGAAGTTGGAATTTGCTGGATCGTTTCATGAATCGTAGCGCGCGATTACGTGTGATTGAATATAACCAAGATCCGAATCTATTTAGATTATCAAGTTGAGGTAATGCTTCAAAAGCAAGTAGGAAAGCATCTTGAACGATATCTTCTGCTTCAATTGGGTTTTTGACAACTTGCTGGGCAACCGTTAGCATTGCGCGTTGATAGCGAGAGACCAATTCATCAAATGCTTTAAGATTACCTGCTAATACAGCAATTATCAGTTCTGCATCCTCAGCATCTTTCAACTCATCCACGCTCATGAAACAATAACTCCTTTTCCTATTCAATTAGAGACAGTACTTCTTGAAAAGGATAGAAATTTACAACTTATGCTGCAAGATGCTTCGGTTTATAAATCATAAGCAGGATAAACATGACATCTTCAAATCCTACTCACTTGTTTTTGCTCCAATCCCTTATGAAAGCAAAAATAAATTAGGTAATTCGGACTCAAACTCGGTTGGTGCGGTTTCCTAACCGCACCGGATGCTACAAGAAACTAAAAATTACCCAATTAAATTCTTAATCTTTATTTACAGTTGCATTTTGGACAGATATCGTGTAAAACTTGCAAAATATTAAACTAAGTACCTGGTCTGAAAAACGTAACGAGACATCCACCTGCTGCAGCGAGAAAAATACCGAGTACGAATTGCCAACGGATAGCACCCCATCCACCTGGCGGAGGATGTGACAACGTCGCAACAACTGCGTTCACTATTGGTGCACCCGCAAATACAATAGACATGACGACTGCAGGTCTGCCTTTTGCACCGAATGCTAATAATACTCCAAATGCCCCGACAGCACCAACAACGCCAGCAAGAAACGACCATCTTACACCTTTGGATGCAAAGGACCATTCAGCACCATTTATTATAAGCATAAATGCAGAACCTATGACAGCGACCAAGAGATAAGCAAGTCCTACAAAGAGGAATGCTTTGTATCGTCCATGCACTGCATCTGCCATTGCTATTTGACCTTTGTGAAGAAAAACTCCGTAGAGTCCCCATGATGCTACTGTCAGGACAACAAAAATAAGCCATGTTCTAACCATTCTTCATCTCCTTTTTTCAGATTGGTTCAGAATGTAGTTGAATTCTATTCCCAACTATAGTAAAAACCATAATTATTTACACCCGACGGTAGGTTCGGTTTCCTAACCGAACCGGTGTTTATTCAGCGTCATAGATGCGGTTAGGAAACCGCATCTACCGAGGCGTGTGCCCTATTTTTCGATTTCACTATAAATGAAGTGAGGCGGGCATTAAATGCAACTACCAATTTTTAAATATACTTTTCGAATACATTCATCAGCTGCTGTGCAATAATTTCGTCGCTAAAGTTTCTATGAACATTCAATTTTCCAGTTCTACCTAATTGCCTTCTTCTTTCAGAATCTCTGTAGAGTTGGAAAATTCCTTCAGCAAGGGCTTCAGCGGATTCTGGTTCGACTAAAATGCCTCCCTCGGTTGCCTTGACCATTTCTGGAAATGACCCGTGTTTGGGTTGAACAACAGGAACCTCATTTGCAAGTGCTTCTAAAATAGACAGTCCTTTTGATTCTCTATACACAGTGGGTACGGAGAAAACATGAAGACGATTGAGAAAATTAATCTTTTCTTCTCGAGAAACTTCCCCATGATGTACAAAACTATCCTGTAAACCCCACGCATGAATCTGATTAACCAACTCCTCAAAATACGGTTCATCCTTTTTACCAAGATAGCCCGCAACATGAAGTGCAACATTGTCAGCACCTAACTCTTTTGTGAGTGTATAAAATGCACTAACCAATATGTGTAACCCTTTTTCGGGGCAAATGCGTGCCAAATAACCGATGATAAAAGGTGGTGGTCCTGCTTTATCAACTTTCTCCCCGTGTCCCTCCAAGTTCAAACCGAGAGGCACAACATGAATCTTATCAATTGCAACTTTAAGATATTCCTCTGCCATAAATTGAGCATAGTAGTTGCAAGGAGCGACAAATCCATCGGCATCTTTAGCACGTTCAGCTAATAGCGATAATGCCTTTGTTTTATATGGGTCAATCAGATCTCGTAGAAAGATGTCTTCACCTTGAAGGGCACAGACGACTGGCACACCCACTGCTTTCTTTATTTCCCTTGCCATTCCGATAAGCATTGAGTTAGTCAAATAGACAATATCTGGTTTGTTCTCTTCTTGAAGCCATTTGACTAATTTTGCCAATTCTTTCTTTTGGTAGCCTTCTTCCGCACTTAACATTGAGACTGTCAACTGACCCAAATCTCGTGCATCTGTGGAAGCACTAAAATTCGCTAAACTATTTAGCAACGATGGATTATCTAACATCCTATCTAATACCCAAGGGGTATGTCGAAATATTGATAGTTTTTGTTGAAGATATACGTTTATCCCTCCATAAAAGATGCGGTCTAAACTAACATTTTCTTCATCCGTTCGGGTAGGAGTATAAGTTGGGATCAACGCAACATTATGCCCCTGTCTTTTTAATACGGATGCAACGGTATTGTCATGGATGCATGTTCCACAATACATACCTGCTGCACCTGCAGTAATGTAAGCAACTTTCATATTTTGATTTGCATCAAGAATAGTATTGTTACTTGGCAAATTTCCTTTCAATTATTCTATAAGTTGATAAATTTATCGACTGTTTCTGAAGAAGGCGGTTTAGTCAAAAGTGAAACAATAATCAAAGTGATTGAAGAAACGATGATGATTACTGCTACAGGCATTATTCCTGTTCCGCCAACTGTATACCCAGGAGTTTTCCAATAACTTAGAAAATAATATAACCACAAAACGATAACACTAAAAACTGAACTGAAAACACTATACTTTGTGCTGCCCTTCCAGAACAACGCAGCAACCACGACAGGAAAAAGTCCTGTGAAACCTGTGAATGACCAAATTGCGAGCTTAAAAATACTTGGCGTTGCAATTAATGAAATTATATATGTTATACTAATGATTCCAATGACAAATAGTCGTCCAATCCATACCTGCTGTTTTTCGGACATCTGTTCTTGTCCTCTGTTTCTAAGATAAGGACGAACGATGTCGTTTGTGAACATACTACCAAGAGACAGAGATTGAGAGTCTAATGAGGACATAATTGCAGCAAAGACACCTGCTCCCAATAAACCCGATAACACTCCTGGTGCATAATGACGAATCATCTGGATAAGTACTGAATTCGCTTCTGGTCCCTTCAAACCGGGGAAATCCACATTACCTAATACACCAAGTAACACACTTGGAATCCACACTATCGCGATACATACTGGATATAAAATAATAGGATATTTGAACGTACTCACATCTTTCGCGGTCAAGAAATGTGAAAATATATGTGGAAACATGCCGACTGAAATTGGAATGCATGTATAGGTCAACAACTCTAACGGTTTGATATGATCAGACTGCATCAACAGACCTGAGTCAACTTTTGAGATTGCATTGGAAAATCCACCCATTCGATATAGGATAACGACAAAGGTAACCGCACCAAGTATCATGAAAATAAGAGTTTGAAAAGTATTCACCCACGCAGTACCACGCATTCCACTATAGGTTACATAGCAGAGAACAACAGCACAAATCAGTAACCCACCAACCCACTTGGGTATTGTGTTTTGAGTTATCTTATTCAGTGTGTCACCCCCACCCATTACACCAATTAGAAGATAAGGTATGAGAAGCAACACCAAAACCACAAAAATGAGTAATCCTAATCCATGCGATTCCCATCTGTCACGAAAATACTGAACTTGTGTCATATATCCAAACTTTTTACCCAATCTCCATAAACGTGTCCCTATAAATAGGAAAATACAAGGCACAACAATAGCAGATGAAGATGCCATCAAAGCAAATACACCAATTCCTCTATGATACGCTTCACCGGATGCTCCAAGAATAGAAAATGCTGTCATGTTCGTACCAAAAAGGGACATTAACAACATAAACCAATTGATGTTTCGACTTGCTACAAAATAATCTTCGCCGGTATTGCGAAAGAATCTGTGGCTTAGTATACCGAGGCTAAGCACCAATCCCAGATATAGAATGATGATAGTAAGGATCATTTATCTCTCCAGGTATACTTGACTAAGGAGAACATAATCAGTGATGCGACAAAGCAATACATGATGTGGTAGAGAATGCCAATAGGGAGTCCTAACACCATTTGAGGTGTTTGCCAGAACCAGTAGTCGTTGTGCAAAATAAATAGTATTGCCAGCAAACTATATAGAACCCACCTAAGTGAATTTTTCATGACTAATCTCCTCTTTATGCCAATTATAATAAAAGATAAAAACACTTGCAAGTAGTGTTAATCCATGTATCCACATCAGATGCATATCTGTAGGTGCAAAGAAAAGGATAGCAACTGCAATAAACATTACACAACGTTCCCATAAGGAAACTTCCTTAAAAGCAAAACCCGCGATACCTGCTGCAAATATTATTGTTGCAACCAAAGTCCAAAAAAGGTTAATGATAACAACCCATAATTCCGGACTTCCTCCATTTGTACTTAGCCATAACAATTCTGGTCGCAACACAAAAGCATAAGGTAATGCAAAGCCAACAAGTGCAAACCGAAATGCAGCAAACGCAGTCTGCATAATACCTGAATCAGCAATAGCGGCAGCAGTATAAGCCGCCAGGGCAACCGGTGGTGTGACCATTGACATCATGCCAAAATAAAAAATAAAAAAATGAGCTGCCAGCGGAACTACACCTAAGTCAAGAAGAACAGGTCCAACCAAGATTGCCATCAAGAGATAACAGACTGACGAGGGAAGTCCCATTCCTAATATTATGGTAGAAATCATAAGTAGGAAGAGTGCTAAAATCAAATTAGTTTCTGCAAGTGGTAATAGGACTCTCGGCAATTTAGAACCAACACCTGTAAGTGTAACCACCCCAAGGATAATCCCTACACATGAAGCAGCCGCAATTAGGGACACACCACTATGACCCGCGTTTTCCATTGCTTTTGAAATGCCAGTGGGACCGACCCGAGTTTTTGAATGAAATACACTTACTATTAAAACAGCCAGCAAACTCCAACTTACTGCTCGGAAGGGTGTTGCTCCCATTAGCAAAAACACAATAAGGGTAACAAACGCAGATAAAAACACAAACCCTTGCATTTTTGGCATTTCTTCTGATGTTAGATTTTCTGAAGTATTTTCTGCATCGGTAGTTGTTGATGTATGTACCGTATTCTCATCTGTAGTAAGGGTTCGTTTTGCGTGAAAATGGACAATGAGCAAAAGAGCAGTATAGTAAAGTATCGCTGGAAGCAAAGCTGCTTTTATAATCTCCAAATATGTGACTGAAGGTTCAACGATTTCTAACATCATATAGGCAGCTGCACCCATAATTGGTGGAACTAATGCGCCTCCTGAACTTGCTGCTGCCTCAATACCCCCTGCAATTTCTGGTTTAAATCCCATGCTTCGCATCAATGGAATTGTAAATGTACCAGTTGTAGCAGTGTTAGCAACTGCTGAACCAGATAGTGATCCCATCATACCACTACCAATTACTGCTACCTTTGCCGGACTACCTGTACTGGATCCAAATATCCGTCTTGCTAAGTTCAATATATAACTTGTCGCACCAGTCCGTTCCAGAAAAGCTCCAAACAGCACAAAGAGAAACACATAGGTGAACATGACTCTGAGCGCGACACCAAACACACCACCGTGCAAAAAGGTTTGACTGATAATACGTTCAATGGAATACCCTCTATGTGGAAATAACCATCCGGGTAAATATTTACCGAAAAATGCATACAGGAGAAATACGATAGCAAGTATTGGTAAAGTTAAGCCGATGGCACGACGTGTTGCCTCTAAAATTAATATCAGACCAAACCCACCAATATAAAAATCCAAAATGTGTTCAGCTGATGCACGTTCACCGAGAAATACACCGTTCAGCCAAAATCGTTTAAACATCGGTTCTGTCTGAACGATAACGTATCCAAAACAGACAACAACACTACATACAAGAAATAAATCAATATATCGACAAATACGGTTTTCAGATAAGTTAGGATGGATAGGATATTTCAGAAAAACAATTATGAGTCCTAACATCGCGAAAAATGCTAACGCCGATTGCGGTTTGAGTAAAGGATAGTTGACTTCCGCGAGTATAAAGAGACTAAGTATTACAGAGACAGGTAGAATGAAGGTGAAGTTTTTCTGTTTCAATGGATGAAGCGAACCTGTCCTTTCGCTGATGAGTATGATATTGTTGCGTCAGATAATTCCAAGGTGCATGTAAGACTGTTATATTTGCCAATCAAGTTCTGCTTCCTATTCTGAACTTACTTAATAGTTTAGCAAATAATAGCATAGTGTGTCAAATAAAAATGAAACGAGTATGAAAATAGAGTTGTCAGCTTATTTTATGTTTTGGCACAGTATTTGCTGATAATAGCATAGGATGTAGGTAGATTTTCAAATGAAATATGTGTGAACTAAGTTACATAGGTGTTTTAGAGGAATAAGAATTCGAAAGAAGTGAAATGGTGTAAACAAAATGAACAGCATTGTCCAAATTCTAAACAAAGTTTTATTATTTGCTGGAAAGAATCGTATGAATAGTACTCATAGGCTTTCTGGTGTTTTTAAGCCTATTACGTCATTCTTCTCTGGTAGTTTGCTGTCAAATACTGCGCTTATATTATCGGTTAGCATACATTTGATAGGAGTGTCAATAATTGGTCTTTCGTCAATTGAAACGACTGATATACAATCTAATTCACTACATGTAGATTTTATTTCAAGTCCATCACCGAAACGTTTTCTCACTGTTTTACCTAAAGAGAAAAATTTTCGTCAAATTGTTCCTCCAAAGACTGTGAATTTACATCCTGATTCACTACCGAAAGTTAATCCTATACTTTCAGAGGTTAAAACAAATATCCAACCAATATCAGCAACTACGACAGATACATACATAGTTGGCACATTTGGTTTGCACGAACCTAATAGTTCTTTATCTGGAATCCAAGTTTCATATCAGACAAATATTGAGAAAAGTCAAAGATATGTCTCCTCAGTCAATTTAGTACCGCAAAGAACAAAACGTAAATCTGAGTTTAGTTCACCTGAATTATTTCAGAATCAATTATCACCAATACCTCTTAATGTGCCGAATGTTATTAAACCTACCCAAAATGCTACATTCTTAAAAAAGATTGATCCGGTATATCCTGATTCTGCAAGATTGACACATAAGCAAGGATTAGTGGTTCTTGAAGCAACTATTGGGATTGATGGAAAAGCCCATGACATCCGAGTTGTTGAAGTCCTTGAGATTAGTGGTCTCGGTTGTGAAGAGGCAGCAATTCAAGCCCTCAAATCCTCACTATTTTCTCCTGCAATGCAAGGTAAGATTGCGATCTCACAACGGATCCGTATTCCTTATAAGTTTAATTTGAATGGATAACCATAAGCGTCAATTTAAGGACGAGATGCGTTTGTAGTCGCGCAATTCATTGCGCCTCGGACACTAACGTAGGGGCGAGGTTTCCTCGCCCGTCTTCACTTCTTACATTCTCGTAGGTCGGAGCGAGCAAAGCGACCTACGACAAGTATTGTGTCTGAACCAAGATTTACAAAATAAGAGATTTGTATGCCAATGTTCCTATGCAAAAGTTAGCCCTTCATCCTGACAACGGAATATATACTACAAATTCCTAATCCTGGAAATCCTATAATCCCGGGGAATGCCTAAATGGCATTCATACCGTTGATTTGGAAATCCTGGTTCAGACAACAAGCAATTCAAACGGACAAGAATCACTAAATTGACGCTTACGGAGTCGGCTGAATCCACACCCTAAATTCCGTTGGCACTGTTTTATGTAGAAGCATCCAAATTTTCAGAGTCATTCTTGACTAAATAGGTCATAATAGCCCTATAAAACCATACTGAATATAGGTTCGTGGCACATGATAAAATTGTGCAAATTTCCCTTTGACTCTGAAAACTCTGAATCTAAGGAAGGCTTAATATTAAAAATAATAGAATTTGGAAAACTGAATGGCTCTGAACCAATCCATTTTACTGATTGACAGAAACCTGTTGACGTGCTATTATGCATCACATAATATGATTTAGGAGAATATTATGCTTACTCAAACCCAAGTTGACACATTTCGTGAGAAAGGTTTTCTGCTTGGTAACCGTGTGCTTTCTGATGAACAGGTCGAAGAATTACGATCTGAATTAGCACGCGTTATAGACGATTATGAAAAGCCCGAAGTTAAGCAACCCGTACGTATCACTAACCTTGGGAGACAGGTAAAAAATCCTGTCATGCAAATCGTTAATATCTGGGAGGCAAGTAATGCCTACCACAAACTCATATATAACCCAACCATAGTAGAGGAAATCGGACAACTCACTGCTTCAACAGAGCTACGTGTTTGGCATGACCAGATTCAATACAAGCCACCAGAGATCGGTGGTAAAAATGGATGGCATCAGGATTCACCACTGTGGGGAATACTTATGCCGAAAACGAGTCAAGTAACCGCATGGGTTGCATTAGACGATATAGATGAAAGCAATGGATGTATGCGGATGGTTCCCGGTTCATACAAGTGGGGACCCCAAATGCAGTTTTTGGGTTCTGTCGGAGATATACACAATATGCATGACACCTTTGAAGATAATGAGTTGTCAGTAGAACTGTGTCCAGTCCCTAAAGGACATGTGCATTTCCACCATTCTTTAACGTGGCACGGTTCCCACGACAATACCAGTGGTGGTCCAAGACGTGCAATAGCAGTTCATTATATGACAGATGAAACAATATATCATGAGGAAGGTAATCATCTAATGAAGCCTTTTGTTACTGTCAAAGATGGCGATGTCCTGTCAGGTGATCATTTCCCAGTTGTTATGGAATCTGGAGTGCCGACAAATCCAGAGCTATAAAATATTTTGATACTAATTTGTAATGGAGACAGAAATGCTTAACCAAGCCCAAATTGATACTTTTCGTGAGAAGGGCTTTCTCCTTGGAAGTCAGGTTCTGAACGATGAACAAGTTGAGGAATTACGTTCAGAATTGACCCGCGTTATTGATGACTACGAAAAGGAAGGTATACCGCAACCAGTACACATAGTCAACCTTGGAGGTAGGGCAGAAACCCCTGTATGGCAAATTGTGAATATATGGGAAGCGAGTCCAGCCTATCGTGAACTCGTTCACAATCCTATCATCGTTGAGGAAATCGGACAACTCACATCTGCGACAGAAGTGCGAGTATGGCACGACCAAATTCAATATAAACCACCACAAGTCGGTGGTGTGAATATGTGGCATCAGGATTCACCCTATTGGCCTATTCTTACACCAAAGACGAGTCAAGTCACTGGTTGGGTTGCATTAGATGATGTTGATGAAAGTAACGGTTGTATGCGGATGGTTCCAGGTTCATACAAATGGGGAAATCAGATACCGTTCCTGCATTCAATCAAAGATATTTATTCCATGCCAGACAAATTTGAAGAATACGACTTAGAAGTTGAGATGTGTCCTGTCAAAAAAGGATATGTACATTACCATCATTCTTTAACTTGGCACGGTTCCCATGCAAATGACAGTGGTCAACCGAGACGTGCAATTGCTGTACATTATATGACTAATGAAACCTTGTACGATGAAAGTGGAAACCATGTCATGAAACGATTTGTCACTGTTAGGGATGGAGAAAAATTGGCTGGTGACCATTTTCCCCTTGTGATGGACGCGGGTAGTCCAACTAACCCTTAAATGAGTATTAGGAGTATTAAATGAAAGTTGTTGATGCGGTTGCTAAGGTACTAAAAACAGAGGGTGTGGAATATCTGTTCGCGTATCCTGTTAACCCAATTATTGAAGCCGCTGCGAAAGTTGATATCCGACCGATAATTGTCCGTCAAGAACGTATCGGGTTGCACATGGCAGATGCGATGAGTCGTATTACCTCCGGAGAAAAAATCGGAGTGTTTTGCATGCAGAGTGGACCAGGATCAGAAAATGCATTTGGCGGAGTCGCACAAGCTTATGGAGATTCAGCACCAATTGTCGTTCTACCGATGGGATATTCACGTCCCTTGTCACAGATTCAACCGAATTTCAATTCATCGCTAAACTTCCGTCATGTAACAAAATCGTGTGAACAACTTACAGTTCCAGAGGCGTTACCAGAGGTGATGCGGCGTGCATTTACTCAGGTTCGAAACGGTAGACCCAGACCTGCACTTGTGGAAATTCCCGGTGACCTAATGGGACAAGAAGTACCCGATCCCTTTGATCCGACACCTGTGCCTACTGTGCGATATGGTCCCAGTGGTTCTGAAATTGAAGCAGTTGCTGACGCTTTGATAGCAGCAGAATGTCCTGTAATCTATGCAGGACAAGGAGTCCATTACGCGCAAGCATGGGATTCACTACGAGAACTCGCTGAACTCCTTTCCGCTCCTGTTACAACAAGTTTAGGTGGGAAAAGTGCTTTTCCAGAAAACCATCACTTAGCACTCGGTTCGGGTGGACGTTCAATTCCTAAACCGGTACATCACTTCCTTCAAAAGACAGATCTCCTATTTGGTATTGGATGTAGTTTTAGTAGAACTAACTTTGGGGTTTCTATACCAGAAGGGAAACGCGTCATCCATGCTACCTTAGATCCTGCTGACATCAATAAAGACGTTCCTGTTGAATCTGCTCTGGTCGGTGATGCAGGTTTGATTTTAGAAGGTTTAGTAGAGGCAGTAAGTGATAGAATTGGCGACCCTTCAGAAGATAAAACGGCTGCTATCACTGAAGAAATTGGGCAAGTAAAAACTGAATGGTTGTATCAGTGGAAGCAAAAACTAACATCCGATGACGTACCAATGACACCATATCGGGTGATATGGGATCTATTACGTACCGTTGACGTTAAAAATACTATTATCACACACGATGCGGGGAGTCCTCGCGATCAACTGTCTCCATTTTGGCAATGTGAAAATCCACTCACATACATAGGTTGGGGTAAAACAACCCAACTCGGTTACGGTCTCGGTCTTGCTATGGGTGCAAAACTTGCTAAACCGGATGCACTTTGTGTCAATGTTTGGGGAGACGCAGCAATCGGTTTCACCGGTATGGATTTTGAAACAGCAGTTCGTGAACGAATACCAATACTCTCAGTCCTTTTCAATAACTTCTCAATGGCTATTGAGATTCCTATCATGCCTGTATCAACTGAGAAATATCGTTCCACAGACATTTCTGGTAACTATGCTGATATGGCAAAAGCATTCGGAGGTTACGGTGAACGAGTTGAAACGCCGGACCAAATAATTCCCGCAATTCAACGTGGAATCCAAAAAACGCAGGAAGGCACGCCTGCATTACTTGAGTTTATTACAGCAAAAGAGATTGAAATTTCAAGGTTCTAATTACGAATAAGATAACACTGCTTTATAGCAAAGGAATTTGTGATGAAACTTACTACTATTCTTCTCATTTTCGTCCTAAGTATCAGTTATAATGCTTGGGCAATAAACGATGATAAAGATCTGATGTTATATCTTCCATTTGACGAGGGAAATGGCGATACAGCAATGGATGCAAGTGGAAATGACCTTGAAGCAACCCTACACGGGGCAACTTGGTCAAAAGATGGTAAAATTGGTGGTTGTATACAAATTGCTGATACTGAAAAATATGTAGAAATTGCATCTGTACCTGAACTTGATATTACAGATGAACTCACGATACAAGCATGGTTTTTCCCAGAACAAGATCAAGGTGACTCTAACTTGATGGGACGTAGGACACCCAACAACACAGGTGGATATTGTCTACAGTGGAGTTCAAATCCTACCGGTTCACCACAGATTGAGACTTGGATGAATGTCGGCGGAGGATGGCAAGGTTCCCGAAATAAACAAACGATTAAACCTAAGTTAAAAGAATGGCATCATGTCTCATCTACTTTTGACGGTGACATGATCAGACAATATATTGATGGTGAGTTAGACGTAGAATGGAAACCACCGGGTAATGAAATTTTCAGTGTTGATATAGTATTCCGAATAGGTAAATCTCAAACTGGACTATCTGGTACAGTTTGTCTTGTTGATGAAGTAGCAATCTACAGTCGTGCCCTTACAGAGGACGAAATTAATTCGGATATGAACAATGGTGTGTTTTTTGATGTATCCCCAAGTGGAAAACTCGCAACAACATGGGGAAATCTTAAAAAATAAATCTATTGTCTAATTGATTATAACTTCTTTAACTATTGTATGAGAATTATATAAACAGCAAAACTTCAATATATTGAGTGTAAATCATGCTACAAGTTAACTTCAACGAACTCATAAGCACAATTCACAGGAGGAATTACAATGAAATCTCGGAGATTTATCATAATAAGTACAATCCTCAGTCTGTTTTGTTGTCAGGTTGTGTTTGCGGCTGGGGGAAAAGGTAACGTTGATCAACTCGGTGAGAAGTTATATGTATGGCACTTTGACGAAGGAACCGGAAAAGAGACAAAGGATGCCACAGCAGGTTTAGTAGGTAAATTTAACGGAGATGTTGTATGGACAGCGGGAATACTTGGTAAAGGTGTGAAGATGGCAGGGACCGCGGCAAAACCTGCCTACATTGAAGTAGCACATTCCAAAGAGGTGGATATAGACGAAGCAATTACGATGATGGCTTGGGTTTATCTTGATGAACTTCCTGTCGGTCCTCAAGAAAATAAAAATACCATCTTTTACAAAAACACTTATTACCTGCAAATTGAACCAGGTGAAGGAAAACTTGCATATTATTTTTATGATACCGACAATCCCGGTTATCATATATCATTTGGTAAAATAACGGCAAAAGAATGGACACATATTGCTGTGGTTTGGGATGGAACAGATATACGTTTTTATATAAATGGTGAACATGATGGGACGGCTATTTCTCAGAAAGGCGTTGGTAGAAGTTCACCGGATAAAGTATTACGACTCGGCGGTGAAAACAATGCATGCTGTCCTCGTTTTTTTGTAGGTAGTATGGATGAAGTAATGTTAGCAAACTATCCTCTAACAGAAGCTGAAATCCAAAGAATCATTAATGACACACTTGATGTCTCAGCACACGGAAAATTGGCAACAACTTGGGCAAATCTCAAAATGTAATCCTACATATTCTGAATAAATGTTATCTGAATAAATGTTAATTGTGTATCTAAAGGATTTAATCAATGAAATTTAAACGTGAGGATATATTACATCAACTTCGCACCAATATTGATGCTGGAAAACCTATCATTGGTGCTGGTGCAGGCACTGGTATTTCTGCAAAATGTGAGGAGGCAGGTGGAATTGACTTAATCATTATCTACAATTCCGGTAGATTCCGTATGGCAGGTAGAGGCTCTCTTGCTGGTATGATGCCGTATGGTGACGCTAATCAAATAGTGGTAGAAATGGCAAGCGAGGTTTTACCTGTCGTCAAAAATACACCTGTCCTGGCTGGAGTCTGCGGAACAGACCCGTTTCGATTGATGGATATTTTCCTAAGTCAGATTGATGCTGTCGGATTTTCAGGTGTACAAAACTTTCCTACTGTAGGTCTAATTGATGGTACATTCCGTCAACTTCTGGAAGAAACAGACATGGGATATGGACCTGAAGTAGAAATGATTCGCACTGCACATAAGATGAATATGCTAACCACACCTTATGCGTTCAACGAATCTGAAGCGGAACAGATGGCAGATGCAGGTGCGGATATCCTTGTAGCACACATGGGTCTTACAACGAAAGGGTCTATCGGAGCAAAAACTGCATTTACACTTGAAGATGCTGCCAAACGTGTGCAGTCTATTCATGACGCAGCTAAAGGAGTTAACCCTGAAATACTGGTAATATGTCACGGAGGTCCTATCGCTGAACCAGAGGATGCAACCTATGTGTTAGATAATACCAAAGGTGTCGTAGGTTTCTATGGTGCATCAAGTGCTGAAAGGCTTCCAACAGAACGTGCAATAACCGCACAGATAGAGCAATTCAAGAAAATAAGATTATAGATGATTATCTTATGTATTCTACACATGAAAACATAGATCTATCCTAATGTTGAAATAACTATGCTATAGGAGTTTGATACATGACTGATGAAGAAAAATTTCGTTTTGATTTATCCGGTTTCCTTGTGCGTCCAGCGATATTAAGTAAGGACGAAGTTGATGCTATCGTTGACCAACTGGATAGAATCCGCCGTGATCCAGAATCACTACCTCCAGAACATAGAGCAGTTCCTGGTGGTGCTTCAAATGTCCTCATTGATCATCCGAAGGTAATTGATGTCTTACATGAAATCATTGGTCCGGATATTCGTATGGAAAGTACATTTTCTGTTTGGCGTAAGAAAGGACAGGAACACGGAGGTCTCCATGGTGGAGGTCCTCGTCAAGGGGATCCTATATTTGGCTATCGTGTGAACAATGGAAGAATCCATGCTGGAATGGTACGCGTAGTTTTTGAACTTACAGATGTCTCCAAAAACGATGGTGGAACACATTTTATTGTCGGTAGTCACAAAGCAAACTTCCCTATGCATCCTGATCACATGTCTTTAGAAGAGGGAAAACGCAGTCCATTTTTAACGACTTATGAGTGTCCTGCTGGTAGTGCAATCTTCTTTACTGAAAACTTGTGCCATGCAGGTCCTGTATGGCAACGTGATACCCCACGTATTGCCATACTCAACGCTTATGCCCATCTTGCAACCCACTGGCATCGCTTACGCATACCACCAGCCGTATTAAATGGTTTACCACGAGAAAAACAGGCTTACTTCCGCCAACCTTGGGTTGCAGACTTCCGAACAAGTCCTGCAACACGGAATACAATAGATCGGTTCCTTGAAAATGATGAACCTCCAATTGATACTGATACTCGTCCCTGAATACTGTTATGGCACAAATCAAATTAGAAAATATAGTAAAAAGATTTGGGGATGTTGTTGCAGTCAAGGATTTCAATCTGGTAATAGAAGATAAGGAATTCATTGTCTTCTTAGGTCCATCGGGATGTGGAAAAACAACTACCCTTAGAATGATTGCTGGATTAGAACATCCTGAAGAGGGTGATATACTGATTGACGGTAATCGCGTGAATGACCTTTCCCCTGCAGACCGAGACATTGCCTTCGTTTTTCAGTTTTATGCGTTGTATCCACATCTACGAGTATTTGATAACATCGCGTTTCCGCTGAAAGCAGTCAAAGTTCCAAAACCCGATATAGATGAACGAGTTAAAAAGGTTGCTGATATATTGCAAATCACCGATATTTTAGATAGGAAACCGAGTGTATTGAGCGGTGGTGAAATGCAACGTGTCGCGCTGGGAAGGGCAATGGTGCGCCAACCAAAAGTTTATCTCCTTGATGAACCGATGGCAAATTTAGACGCAAAACTCAGAATTGATACACGCGCAGAAATAAAACGACTCCAGCACGAAATAGGTGCAACAACTATTTTTGTTACACACGATCAGATTGAGGCGATGTCTCTTGCGGATCGAATAGCTGTCATGCATCAAGGGGTACTCCAACAGGTTGGCACTCCTCATGAAATATACAATAAACCGAAAAGCTTATTCGTTGCAGGGTTCATGGGTATGCCAACAATGAATTTAATTGACGCTGAAGTCACTATTAATCAGGGACAAACTGTTTTGCAGCTTAGTCATACCGATGTTCAGTTAGATCTTACTACACGACAACAGTCACACTTGAATATAAACTCTAATGAAAACAGATATGTCTTTGGTGTTCGACCAGAACACATCAAGGTATCTAAAGAACCTATTGCAGGAAAAATCAAAACAGATGTACATCTGATTGAACCACTTGGACCTGTAAATATTATTGATTTAATACTTGGGACCGATATGGAAACTCAAGAACTGATACTGTTAAGAGTCAGGACACATCCAACATTTCAGGTTCAGATTGGAGATACGATCTGGTTGGATTTTGATGAAGGACAAATGCACCTGTTTGATAGGAAGACTGAACAGGCTATCTGGTAAACTAAAATTACATGTCAAAGAAAATACATTGCCGTATGGCAGCTTTTGATTTAGATGGAACGTTATTAAACAGTAATCACGAATTATCGCCTGAGAATTGTAAAGCATTACAACAACTTGCTGACAACGATATACTTGTGGTATTAGTCTCCGGACGAATGCATCGATCAATTAAACCTATTAGTGATGAAATCGGATTGAAAAACCCAATTATTTCATATAATGGTGGCATGGTAAAACATGCAATTACTGATGAGGTATATCATCACACACCTGTACCTGCTGAATATGCATCGATGATTGTTCGTGATTGCAACGATCAGAATTTACATTTGAATTATTGTTTAAACGATGAACTATATGTAGTTGAAAGGAATGAATGGAGTGAACTATATGAAGTGCGGACAGGTGTTCCAGCAATTCCAATCGGTAATCTACAGCAAATGGATGATAAGACACCAACGAAATTGCTTATTATTCACAAGGCAGAAGAATTAGAACAGTTGTTAGAACGATTCAAATCAAAATATCTTGACAAACTTTATGTGACACAAACACAACCTGAATACATAGAATTCATGAATCCTAATGTTACCAAAGGAAATGCCTTGATGGCTCTATGCAACAGATTCAAAATCCTGTTAGATGCTGTTGTTGCCTTTGGTGATAGTTACAATGATGAAAGTTTGCTAAAAACAGCAGGATATGGTATTGCTATGGAAAACGCAGTTACACCTATCAAAGACTGTGCGGATTATATCACTACCACTAATGATGATAATGGTGTAGCAAAGGCAATATGGGATTTAATTCTCTAAATCATATCTATATTTGGTAATTGGCACCTTCAAATCTAACTTGATTTTTTTAATTGTTTGAATGGAAAATCAGCCATCAACACATAAGAATTTCCGTCACGTTTTAAGGACATTTTTACAGAGTTCATAGTAAACTCAAAGTATTTTGCCAACACTTCTGTTAATTCTACCTGTAGTTTTTGCATGGAATCATCACTTACATCAAAACGATCTTGTGTAAGGATGAGTTTTAATCGTTGAGTGGCGATATTACTTGTTTTCGCCTTCCGAGTAAAAATATTTTTGAAATTCATAGGAACCTCTATTTATTTCTTGAGAACCATTTCAATATATTAGAAAAAAAGTTATCATCTCGCATTTCAGGAATAGGCACACGTTGTCCTATCATACGACGTGCTATGCGCATATAGGCATCTGCCCCAGGTGACCCATCGTTATGAACAAGAGGCACTCCACGATTAGTAGATGCAATTACACCTGGATCCTCTGGGACGATTCCAAGCAGATCGATATTTAATATATCTAAAACATCATTCTTACTAATCATATTTCCTTTTTTAACAAGTGTTGGTGACAGTCTATTCAGAATTAAGTTAATTGGTTCAATATCTTGGTTTTGTAGTAGACCGATTATTCTATCAGCATCTCTGATAGCAGAAACATCTGGTGTTGTGATGATAATGGCTTCTTCTGCACCCGCTGCAGCGTTATGAAACCCCTGTTCAATACCTGCAGGTGAATCAACAAGAACAAAGTCATAGATTTCTTTTAGCCGTTCACATATATCAAGCATCTGTTCAGGTTTTATATCATCTTTTCTGTTGCGTTGTGAAGCTGCGAGTAGGAATAAATCTTCAACACGCCTATCTTTAACAAGGGCTTTTTCAAGTTCACACCGTTTTTCAATTACATCCATAGATGTATAAACGACTCTACTTTCTAAACCCATAACAACATCAAGATTCCGCAATCCCACATCTGCGTCTATAATTACTACCTTTTTACTGATCATTGCTAATGCAGTCCCTAAATTCGCAGTTGATGTGGTTTTACCTACACCACCCTTTCCAGAAGTAATTACGATTACCTTACCCATAGTCAACCTTCCTTCTAATTGAATTTAATAAATTCCTCAACGATGATTACATCTTCGGCACCAACGCGAGCAATCTCAGGATATCCTCTCGACTTTTGACCCAACGGTGGACGATTCACATACGTTCCAATTTGAAGTTGTAATGGAACTAACTCCATAGCAATTATCACTGATGATAATTTTCCATGAGCACCAGCATGTGCATTTCCCCGCAAGGCACCGAGGACAATAATATCTCCAGATGCAACAACTTCTCCCCCAGGATTGACATCTCCATATATTAGTACGCTTCCAGTTAGACAAGATGTTGTCTGTCCCGAACGAATTGTTTGTCGAACAATTTTAGCTTGTCCGAAATCAGGTTGATCATCTGCTTGTAAATTTGGGGCAATACTATGGGTTGCAGGTGCAGCTAAGATCGGAGATTCGTCGTTTTCATCAAGTATGTTTACACCACTAACAACAAGATCGTAGTTTTCAGTGAGGTATGTTTCTAATTCCTTCATGTCATCGGAGGTTAAGGGTGAAGTCGTCAAATCAATATGTATGGAAGTTCCAGATAAAGGTTGATTCATCCCCTCCAGCAATTTATTGATTGCAGTCTCTACCTCTACCAGATCAACTTTCGGTGTTATAATCAGATGTAAACCATCTTTATATCCTCTGAGTTTCACTATTGAATTTTCCATAATTACCACACCCTAACTTTATGAAAATTTTATTATTACATACTTATAGTGAAATCCAAAAATATGTTCACACGCCCTGGTAGGTTAGGTTTCTAACCGCACTATTTACACAGGTTCGGTATCCTAACCCAACCTACCAAAGTGTCCAAGTAATTACGAATTTTACTATAAAGTTACAGCATAAATATATAATGTATTAATCGAAAGTGTTTTCTAATTTTGCTAAGACATACGGACCTTCAGGAATTGCAGCAATTCGAGCATTCTCTCCGTATCGTGCTAATATTTCATCAATTCCTTCCTGAGGATTCGTTAAAGGTTGGACAAATAGTTTTGACCTTTGTTGATAAGGTATTCCGTCAGTATAAAACAATATATCTGCTTTGCGAGCAACTTTTGCCAATTCTTCCAATTGCCATTGGTCAATTACGAAATTCGCTGGGTTGTATAGACCTTTAACAAATGCTGTAAGATCATCAGTTTTGAACAACAAATCAGTAAAAGGTTTGCTACCAATACCCTCGCTACAAGCAGCTACAAGCATAATAGTTCCACCTGGTTTAACTATTTCAACTGCAGTTAATAACCCCTTAATCGCTTGATAAAACGTGGAATCTAATGGATAACCAGCACTCGAAACAATCACGCCATCTACAGGTGCGGGGATTGTTGCTTTCGCCAATTTCTCAACAAATCGTGCTCCAGTTAGATGAGATTCAACAAGATCGCCAGCAAAAACACCGGTAATATGACGTTGTTTATCAATTGCTACATTCAGACAAAAATCAACACCTGCCATCAATGCTATTTCTGTCGCTTCTATATGAAACGGATTATCGTCCAAGATTCCAACTGCGGAATTTGGATGTTCCATCAATTCGGGACCATGCATTATTTTCATTGTTTCAACCGATGCAAGTCCCGGACAGATGGCTTTTCTACCACCAGAATAACCTGCCATAAGGTGCGGTTCAATTAACCCAGTTACGATCTTTAGATCCGCTTCCATGTATGTATTATCAATATAAACAGGTGTGCCTTTTTGTGTCTCCCCAAGATATGTATGTGTTTGAGGCTTTTGAGAAAAATGATTAACGATACGGTAGGAATTCATTATGTCCCTACCTACCAATTCCTCAAGTTCTTCTCCTTCATTAGGACGATGTATTCCTGTGGCAATTAGAATTGTTACGCTATCCTGAGGTATTCCTGCTTGTTTTAGTGTCTCCAATATCGGTGGAAGTATTACTTGATTTGGTACTGGTCGTGTTATATCTGAAATCACAATGCAGGCAGATTCTCTTCCCTTTGATATTTCAGCCAATGATGCAGAGGAAATAGGCTGTGAAATTGCATCACTTACTGCTCCGCTATCATCCTTTAATGGAACACTGAGAGCAGTTTCCAAGACACTGACAAGATTCTTGTCAGGTATTTCTACAGCTAATGTGTCATAACCATATAACATCTCGACTTGCATGATTTATTATCCTAATACCTTAATATTATACATTCAGATTAGTAATATTATGCCACCCACAATCAGAAAAACACAGTGATGAATGGTAGATGTTTTTGAGTTTATCAAAAGTATATTAACATGTCAATCTGATTCTTGACTTAAAATAAGTGGATACAATTCTATTAAAAATGTATCTTTATGTTAGACCAATCAAACGATATAGTCTTGAATTATTTTACATAGCATGCTAAAATTTGCATATTTTCTGAAGCATTTACATGAAAGTAAGTGAATACCAACAAATCAAGGACGGAGAAGAATTAACATGCCACGTATTGAAGTTACAACAAAACCGAACGGTGCGGGTCGTAATTGGCTTGAAGTAGGAACATTTGAAATTGATTCACTTGGACGAAAACAGTGGATAAAGAAAAATGTTCCACATCAAGAATCAACACTTACTGTAGATAGACAGTATTCGGAACGTGGTGAAACGATAGATTGGATTGTTTTAATTCCAGAAAATTATCCGTATGCACTTGCCAAAATAACCTATGATCGGTTGAAACCAAAAAATCTGGAAGTACTATGGGAACCCGGTTCTTCGACTGATTCAGATAATTCTCGTAAAAATAAAAAGAAACGTGCTATTGAACTTGCTGCGGGGAATGAAGAACTGACATCTCTCCTCAAAGAACTGCTTGACGTTTAGAGTGATTGTAGTTACATCACTAAACATCTATCAACTGTATACCACACAATTAAAAAATCACCCACCAGATCCAGCTGATATAATTTATCCTAAAATATTACACATATATATTTAAATGGATAGAATCCGCACAACCAATTGAAAAAACCGCACGGATAACCATATTCCGTCTTAAGTTCTAACATTGAACAAATACAGTAAACTTGATTAAGGGACAAAGGTCTTTATTATTTACTGGTTCTATTTTAAAGAAAACGTCACATACTCAAGATTGGTTACAAATTACAAACACAAAATGTAGATTAAATTACTTTTTTTATGAAGTTAGCATTCAATCATATAAATGCAATTTATTCCATTGAAGATGTTGACGAAAATATTCTGACATAAACCGCGTATCGGGATATTGACAATCTAATTTTTTATCATAAGGCACATTACCAACAATTGGCACATTGGTCAATCTTTCAATTTCCTCTGGATTTGTCTGTTCAACAAGACCAGTAGTATCAGCATTGATTTGATTTAAGACAATTCCTACAATTTTAATGTTATTCTGTCTGGCAAACTCCACTGTTAGCACTGTATGGTTTATTGTTCCCAAACCTGATAATGCAATAATTAAGATTGGTAAATTGAGTCTATGGATAAGATGGGAAACAAGTAAATCGTCATTAATTGGTACTGCAATTCCACCTACACCTTCTACAATCATGAAGCCATATTTCTTACTTAATGTATCATATTTAGTTTCTATTGAAGCAATGTCAATGGCTATACCTTCAATTCTTGCTGATACTGACGGTGCTAATGGATACCGCAAGGAAATGGGGTTAATAAGATTCAATGGATCGTCAACCTGAGCAGCATGTTTCAGGTATTCTGCATCTGAAGTGTCACCTGAACTAATTGGTTTCATGACTCCAACATTTATGCCCGCATTTTTTAGTGTTGCTGCAATTCCTGCAGCTACCACTGTTTTGCCAATTTCTGTACCTGTTGCAGTTATAAAAAGACCATTTACTTTTTTATGTATATTCATTGAATTATTTTGCCATAGGCAGAATGGTAACGTCCTTTTTGTGTTAACTATCTTTATGTGCTTTCGTTATATGATATAATGACTGTAGTTTGAATAATTGTACTCTTGAATATATACGACTATAACGAACACTACAAATTGAAGAACTGAGTACAACTCATCTACATTAGCAATTTTATTGTATTTTACGATGCTATGTCAAAACGTTTTTTCCATATCAGATAATATTGATTTATTGATAGTGAGTAAATGTGATTTAGAAAAGACAACTTTAATTCAGGAGTAGAAAAATGGATACAAGTAATTTGAAACACGCCTTTTTGAAATCAAAAGATATGACTCTTAATATTCTTAGTCGTGTTTTGTCAAGTACTCGGGTAGAACCTATTCGAGATGATGAAGGCACTAAGGGAGTCAAAGCTTCATGGGTGGGTGAACAGGGAGAGAGTAGCATTTCTGTGAATACCGATGAATGGAACGCAAATGTTAAAATTGAAGCAGACGAACCACCCACATTAGAATATGTTCAGTCCGGTGAAAATCGCGGCATTTCTGTGAAGAATATCAATAATATTACATGTGCAGTAGATAGTGAAACATTAGATGAATTTGTATCACCGAGAGGTGCTGCATTAGCTGTCTGTATTGGTGCTGTCGCAGGATTAATAGGGTGGTTTATTATTACTGTGCTACGTGCAGTTGCAGTTTCAACCATAGAACAGAATGATACTACAGTTGATGCAATCTCGACAGATGATATTGAAACTACTGAAGAAAATCCTTCCGAAGACGAATGAAAATTACAGAAGTTGATCCTTTCTATTTTCAGATGTCCGAAATTACATCTGCTGCAGATGGCACTCAAGATACGCTTTTAGTCAGAATCCGTACTGATGCCGGTTATGAAGGTTGGGGGGAGTGTGATGCCTCCCCTTTGGTCAGTATTGCGACGTATTGCTGTCCAATGTCCCACGGAAATATTATCAATATCCGTTCATCACTTATTGGTGAGACACTTAATGATCCTTCCGATGTGGTTCGATTGAGTGAAAATGTGCTGCGGAATGGGTTGGACATACAACAGATTCAACATGCTTACAGTGGTGCCGAAATCGCGTTATGGGATATAATCGGAAAGAAGTTTGATAAACCTGTCTACAGACTTCTTGCGGAGATGTTTGATGTATCTGATACCCTATATTCCAAGTTACCGTATGCTTCTGTCCTATTCGGTGAAACTCCTGATGAAACATATCAGATTGCTGTTAATCTGCGAGAACAAGGGTATCGTGCTGCAAAGTTTGGTTGGGGACCGATGGGAAAATTCGGTGAAGAAAATGACATTGCCCTTGTCCGTGCTGCACGAGAGGGTATGGGATCTACAGCACAGATTATGATTGATGCTGGAGTTGTTTGGGGCACTGACTACAAGACTGCTTACCAACGTGCAGAAGCATTTGCCCAGTTTTCTCCTACATGGTTAGAAGAACCACTTGCTCCCGATGCTATAGAAGCATACAGTTCCCTTACAGGTATGAATCCAGCCGTTAACATCGCAGCAGGAGAAGGTTCAAGTACCTTCCGCATGGCTGAAGACCTGATCTTACATGGTGGTATTCAATTTGTCCAAATTGACACAGGACGTATCGGAGGTATTTTACCATCATTTCATGTCCGACAACTTGCAGAAAAACATGGTGTCCAGTATGTTAATCACACCTTTAAAAGCCATCTAAGTCTTGCTGCTGCACTCCATGTTTTTGCTACAAATCCAGATTTTAACCTACTGGAATTTCCAGCTGCTGGGTCAGAATTATCTCAACGGCTTGTTAAGAATCCATTCCAAATTGATAATGATGGAATGGTACGAGTGAAAGAACAGCCAGGACTTGGGGTAGATGTAGATATTGAGGCAATTCGTCAGTATTTAACACAAGTAGATATAAAAGTCGCTGATGATACAGTATTTCAAACCGCAGAATTATGATAATTTTCAAATGTCTTTACTGATTAATTCTCATCAATAATTTCACCAACCCGTTTTTTAAGTGCAGCACCTCTGATTCCGTAGGATATGATTGTTCCCTCCCGGTCAATAAGCCACAGAGAAGGAATTCCACCAACTCGGTAAAGTTCTTTCAAGGGTCCTTTAGATCCATCGAATATCTGTCTCCATGGCAACTGATATTTATTGAGAAATTCTCTTGGTTCCGTTTCTTCCTGATCAAGACTTATTCCAATGACTTCCAGTCCCATTTCATTATACGCATTATAAATCTTTATCACATTCGGCATTTCACCGATGCAAGGTCCGCACCACGTTGCCCAAAAATCCAATATTACAATTTTCCCGCGATAATCCATAAGTGAAATTGGATTCCCCTCCATATCTGTCCCAGAAAAGTCAGGTGCTGTTTTTCTTAACATCTCGCGTTTAGAGTCATACTTTAGATAATAGGTATTTGCCAGTTCAATATTACCCAGTTCTTCATAGGACACTGCAAATTCCCTATATAGACTCTTTAGCCATGGGTTCTTTTGTTCTGTTTTTTCAAGATGCTTACAAAGCTGAAGTGCTTCAGTATGTTTGTTTCCTGCCCGTAACATCTCCAGTAACGTAAAATAGTCACGAAACCGCATGATGTCTTCATCAGGTTTCATAACAGTCTTGAATTTTTCAATGAGGGAAACAACATCTTTGTCTTGTGCAGCATGGACATATAAACGGATCAGTTCTGGATAAAGTTTGAAGAAATCTGGATTTTCAGGTTCAAGTTCAATTGCCCTTTCATAACCGTTGATTGCTGTTTGCAAGCTGCCATACATTTTTTCTGGACATTCATTCCAAAATATTTCTGATAAGTATATAGTATTAGAGAAACTCAGATTTATATGAAGACTTTTTACAAATGTTGATTCTGAGTCAATATTCGCATGGTACTTGCATCTAACTACTGGATTCGCATCATCATATACACGTCGTTCCATATTAATCCATTCACGATAATCTGGGTCAAATTCGTAGTGGTAACTTACCGGTAGGTTAGGGTCTGTGTTATAGGGTAAAATCGGTACACCATTATCTTCATCAGCAGGACATATCAATGCTTTTGAATCTGTCAAATATTTAGGATGTAGTTCCGAAAGCCATTCAGGTAAATCGTGATGCTCCTTTTCGTATGCTCTTAATCCATTACCAATTTCTTCTAAGTTATTTTTGCATGAAGTTATTTTACATGTTTCCACTTCCTCTGAAATCGAGGATAATATCTCACTAAATGTCATTCATACCTCCAGGAGAATGTTGTTAGAAATGTTATCAATACTTCACAAGTCTAACTTAACACAAAATTGGATGCATCATTATCTAAAAATGAAGCCTAATTGTAAATCAAAAGAAAATTGATATTTCACTGTATCAGTGTCCTCCCGATACTTTATACCAATTCTAATAAATAAAATAACATTTTGAGACTATAATAAATCCAAATGTCCGAGGCGCAATGAATTGCGCGACTACGAACGCGTTCTTTGTTAATGTGAAGTTATTATTAGAAATGAGATAAGAATCAATAGATGACAAAACCACCTTATAAAAAAATGGTGGAAGGTAATGTAACCTTCCACCTTAATAGTATCAAATCAACATTGAAATGATTATTTCAGTATTAACATTTTGCGAGTAGAAGAAAAATCACCGGCAGTGAGTGTGTAGAAATACACGCCACTTGATACAGATTCACCGAGTTCATTTTTTCCATCCCAATAGGCAGCACTGCTACGGTTCTGATATAAACCCACAGCATGATGTCCCAATTCTAATGTTCGGACAACTGATCCACCCGCTGAAAAGATGGTAATACTTACATCAGATGGTGATGCTAATTGAAACGGTATCCATGTTTCAGGATTAAAGGGATTAGGGTAGTTAGGTAGTAATGCAGTCGTCGTTGGAATTAAAGATTGTAGTATCTGTTCCAAAACCTGTATACCCCGATGGAATGTAAGTAAATCTGTTTCTGTGGTAAATACGAACTGTGATGACTGTTGGTCTGCTAAATTCAACCACTGTTGCACCTGCAATTGTGTTAGTTTCCCATTTGATACGGTCTGTATAGCAGGAGCCGATCCAATGTGATTGAGTGCATTTGCTAACAAATAAAGATCTAACAAGTCAACAACTCCATCACCGTTGATGTCTGCAGGATTGTCTCCAGTCTGACCAAAATTTGCTGCAACAAGAACTACATCCAAAATATTCAGAGTACCGTCCTTGTTCACATCTGCGAACACTGTTAGAACTTGAGAGATACTCATTGGAAGTGGAAATGCCCAAAGTAGGACAGTTCCATCGAAACTTCCACTTGCAATCGTTGAACCATTCGGACTGACTGCAACACTTGTTATAGAAAATGTATGTCCGTCAAGAGTGGCAAGTTGTACACCTGATTCGATGTCCCATAAACGTATAGTTGCATCGTAACTACCAGTTACGAGTACTTTCCCATCTGGACTGAAAACAATACTGGTAGCATTTGCTGGAATGCCAGTGGGAGTATCTCCAGATAATTCCTCTGGTGTAGATACGTTTATATCCGTTATAATCGGTCTGCGAAATGTCTGTAATAGTTCAGCAGTAGCAACATCCCATAAAGATACAGTATCTCTTCCACCACTTGCAAGTTGTGTTCCCTCTGGATTGAAAGCAACCGTCCAAACATCATCTTCATGTTCGCTGATAGTATGTATTGGATCGCGTGTCTCAAGATCCCACAAGATAATCTTATCATCACGACTACCACTTGCAAGCATTGTACCATCAGGACTAAAGGCTAAAGTTTCTACACCTGCTTCATGTTCCCATAACCCTCCGATATATCTTCCTGTAGATACATTCCATAGACGAATGCTGTCGTCTTCACTACCACTTGCAAGAATACTCCCATCAGGACTGAATGCGAGACTTATCAGATAAGAGTAATGCCCTCTTAAAGTCTTTATATGTTCTCCAGTGATTGCATCCCATAAACGAACGGTATTATCTTGGCTACCACTCGCGAGTGTTCTGCCATCAGGACTGAAAACCACAACATCCACATCATCTTGGTGACCAATGAGGGTATGTCGTAGTTGTCCAGTGTCAGCATCCCACAGTCTGATAGTTTTATCCCAACTACGCGTGGCAAGAATTGTTCCATCAGCACTAAATGTAACACTTACAACTGCATCGGTATGTCCAGTGATTGTTTCCAGATGTTCACCAGTAATTGGATTCCATGACCGCATTGTTGCATCCCATGCTCCACTTGTAAGTACACTTCCATCCGGTGTAAACGCAAGACCATACACATCTGCGGTATGTCCAGCAAGCGTAATATGGAGTTCACCTGTGGCTGCATCCCATAACCGGACGGTGTCATCTTCACTTCCACTTGCAAGAATATTACCTTCAGGACTATACACCAAATGATGGATATGGGATGTATGTCCTGTTAATGTCCGTTTGACTGTCCATGTTTCTGTATCCCATATATGGATTAAAGAATTCAGATCTCCACTGGCAAAGGTTTTTCCATCAGGGTTAAACACAACACTTTGGACGTTATCACGATGTTCTGTAAGAGTCTGTATTTGTTCTCCGGAGTTTAGATCCCAAACAACTATAGTATCGTCTCTTCCACCACTGATAAGAGTATTACCATCTGGACTAATTGCTATACAGTTTAATCCATCTGTGTGTCCTCTCAGAGTCCTCAGAAGTTCACCTGTTGCAGGATTCCATATTCTGACAGTCCTGTCCCTACTACCACTTGCAAGTATAGAACCATCTGTACTAAAAGCAAGACTACGGACACTCGCCCAATGTCGGTCAAGCGTATGTACGACTTCTTCAGTATCAGGGTTCCACAAACGGATTGTTCCATCTATACTACCCCCTGCAAGTATCTTTCCATCAGGAGAATAGGCAAGTGCTGAAACTGCATAGCCATAGCCTGAAAATAGAGCTATCTCTTCATCTGTTGCAGTATCATAAATCCAAACTCCTGTGGAGCCTGCAGCAGCAAATCGGGTGCCGTCTGGAGAATACTGAATTTCATATATCCATCCTTTACCAAGTCGTTTTGTTGCACCTTCTGGTAAGTGCCACTGTGGTGAATCTTGGGCAAAAATATTAGGTAAAAAAAGTGCTGAGAAAAGAAAAAACATCAAATACAAACTAAACAAGGTCTTTTTCATAGAATATACTCCCTTCTGGTTATATTTAAATAAACATTCATCATAAATTGAACTATAATATAAAGACATAAATATATATGTAATATTAACATTATATTTTATGTCCTACTATAGTAAATTATACATGGTTTGTTTTTGTTAATCAATTATATCCTTGTGTCATTTATGTTTAATATAGTGAAATCCAAAAATATGTTTGCACTCCCTGGTAGGTAACGTTTACTATACACCTTTCACCTCTCCGAGGCTTTAGTGTGCCCGTCGGAGGTTGCTTTGGTCGCTCTGGTCAACAGGACTGTATGTGAGAATTCGGGCGAGGAGACCTCGCCCCTACGTAATGTCCGAGGCGACAAATGCCAAACGCGCATTTGGCGTTGATTTGGCAATGAATTGCGCGACTACAAACGCACCTCGTCCTTAAATTGACACCAATGGCAGAATACGCGTATGGTATTCTGCATTGGTTAGGAAACCGCAACTACCGGGTTTGAGTCCGAATTACCTAATTTATTTTATAATCTTCATAAAGTTTGTGCTACAAAAAAGAGACATTATATCTTAGAAATGGTATTAGCTGCTTTTTAGTTGTTTTTAGTTGTTTTTTAGTTGTTTTTTTTAAAATTTTGCTTAGGTGTCCTCGATCCTGTAGTGGTAAGGGTTTAAGTCGTTTGTTTTTGTAAACGGAAATTAAAAAAAACAACTAAAAGCAAGTTTTTTTTATCGTTTTTTCGATTTTTGTGTTTTGGTATGATGTCATCGCATTGCATAAGTTTTGTGTGATTTATTTGAGGATTTCGTTTTTGGATTTGGTTGATAGTCATTGGGTACCTCGGTTTTGTAAGTTGTGTGTTGGATGTTAGATTGTATTATACTTGATGGTCGTTTTGTTTTGTAATGTTATTGCAATTGATAACAATATATATCCAATATGTTTAATGTCCGTTTCAGTTTTCAGTGGTCAGACAGTAAAATTGGGACAACTACAGAAACACAAAAAACTAAATAATCCAGTTTATTGTTTGAAATAGTTGACCTTAATACGTTAACCTATTATCTGGCATGGGGGTGAAAGGATTTCGACGGTGGGCAGAAAACGTGGTTGTTTTCAATATCCATCGGATGCGGGTTCAATTCCCGCCACCTCCATCAATACTTTTTCTCTCCTAAGCCATTTGTTCTCTTGCTTCCAATACCTTTTCTACAACCGTTTCAACATCCTCTTCATCAACAAATGGGGACAAGATAAATGACTTAAGTGCTACAATAGGTTCACCATAAGAGGTATGCCGATAACAATCAGTTGTTGAGATAAAAACGCCTCGTCCTTCCATCGCTTCAGAATTAACATAGTTGAAGATTTCTTGGTTATATGAATTATGTGCGAGTAAACTATCCTTATATACAACATCTTCAAATTCTTGCCTTTTGATTTCAAATGTATCCACACCGATGGGATATGCGCGGAAAAGTGTGACAGTCCCAAAATTTGCTTTATTCAGCACGGTGGTTCCTTCGTGCCCCTCTAAATGTTCTCGCAATAGTTGTGTCATTTCAACAATATGACCCAATATTGCACGCATCCCTTCTTCTCCGAATAGTTTTAAATTAGCAAGTGCAGCAAGAGGACCTGTGCCAGACCTTGAGGTCTCAAGTGTATACATACCGGGTTTGTATTGTCCAAAATGGTAGAGATAAGGCATCTGTTCACGCGTGCGTTTCAAGCGATCAAGATCATTCTTATCCTTTACAAGCACAAGACTGGAAATGTATGGTGTGAAACCTGTTTTGTGGAAATCTATACCGACAGAATCGGCAAGATGAAGATCACGTATACGTCTACAAGCACCAGCCAAAGCACGTACAGTACGCGGACGAAACCCTAAGGGGTTACGTTCAAAATCGTAATGGTTAAAAACCGACCATGCCCAACCAATGACAGCATCAGCGTGAATATGTGGTTGATAATCAAGTTTAAACTCATCAACCAGAGTTTCTCGCATGACAACAATTTTCATTAAGTTGTCCAAACCGAATGCGTCTGTTGTGCCTAATGTAGCGATAATTGCTGCGATCTTTTTTCCAGCTGTGAGTGCATGTCTTAGTTCCTGTTCTAATATTTCAAGGTCTATTTCGTTTTCAACAGTTGTTGGAATTGTAATTAGATTATCTGTTCCAATTCCCAACCAACCAGTTATATTTGCAGCACAGTAATGTCCCGCATCTGAAACAAAAACGACAACATCATCGGGTATTCCATGCTGTATTGAACCCGGACAAGCTTTCTCTACTCCCATTTTCACACCGTAAAGTGTAGTACCCGTTCCTCCAAAGGTAAACACACCGCTTGCTTGTTCTGGTTGATACCCGATCAATTGTGATGTCATACCTATTACCTCAACTTCCGCTAATGCTACAAGTCGACTGAATTCATCCCAAGCAAGGTTCGGATTGTGGAGAGAAGCAAGGAGAACACCTATCATGCTGGGGATTGTTGTCGGTGCCACGACGTTCTGCTGTGTGCGAGGGTGACCGAAGATCGTCATTCCCTGTAGATAACCTACGAGGTCTGTGGTTACCTCTTCAACCGTAGACATAGAATCTTCTATTGTCGTTTTTTTCGCAGCATCAAAATCCGTTTCAACCATATTTCCGAGGAATGGAAGATGTGTTTTGAGATCGTCTACTTGGTCTAATGCACGCATCATAGAATGAATAAAGTATGAATCATGGATTGTATCAGACACCGGTTGTGGAAATGCAAGTCTGATTTTGTCTAATATGTTGCGGTATGTCATTTTCGTTGCCTCAAAATATGTTATTTTCTGCTTTGGTGAGTAGTTTTCATTTATACATTTGAGAGCAATTCCACGAGATTCTTATTGATGTAATAATATTCTCGTCCAATTTTCTCCCGTTCAAGTAACCCAAGTTCTGTTATTTCATTTAAATATTTTGTTGCAGTAATACGACTACACTCAAGTTCTCTTTCAACGATATTAATCTTACAATAAGGCCACTTGAAGAGCAGATCAACAAAACCCTCACGCTCAATAGTTTTAGTTTTTCCTTGTGCTTGTTTGATTACGTTATCCATTAATGTATTAATTGATTCTATTGTTTGTGCGGTTTCTCGAGATGTTTGTTCCACTGCTGCCAACACATAGAGTATCCACTGCTCCCATTTTCCTTCCTCTGTAACCTCTCGTAGATAACGATAGTACTCAGAACGATTCTGTATAAAATAGCGACTGAGATAAAGAATTGGAACATCAAGGAGTTCCTGATGGATCAGATATAGAATGTTGAGTATTCGTCCTGTACGTCCGTTGCCATCAGTGAACGGGTGTATAGCTTCAAATTGATAATGCATGATAGCCATCTTTACGAGTGGCTGTAACCCATTATTCTCGTTAATGAAATGCTCAAGGTTAGTCAATAACCTGACTATATTCCTATATCCTGTAGGAGGTGTATAAATTACCTGTTTCGTGATTGGATTTTGTATCTTTACCTCATGTGTACGCACACCCGTCTGTATGTCACGAATACGTGTGCAAATCTGTTCAAGGAGAGGTGTATTGATTATAGGTCGGTTGCGCATTCTATACATACCTGTCCATAAGGCTTTTCTGTATCGCAGCACTTCTTTTGTATGAGGGGAAGTTTGAATATTATCAGATGTCATAGCTCGGTATAACTCATCATTTGTAGTGACGATATTTTCGATTTCTGAACTCCTACGCGCCTCCTGAAGTGGTAATGTGTGGACTAAAACTTCTTCATTTGGTAATGTTCTTACTAATGCATTCGCCTTTGAAAGTTCCGCCATTGCGGGGATACAAGCAATCAATATTTCTCGCGATTCGATTTCTCCTGTAGGAGGAAGTTCTGGCAAATCGTTCCATGCAGTATTTTGGTTAAATTGAGTCTTATTTGTCATGTTTCACTCTCTCTATAATTTATATGTATACTTTTTCGCATTTTCTATACATATCAATGACTATATGTATACTTTCTATATATATCAAAGATTTTATTCATACCAACAGGTAAGAACAAATTATAAATATGAGATTAGCAGCAGGTGATTATTTGTATTTTCAATGTAAGGTTGTGAGTGGGTATTTACACGACATCATTATGGTGGATGATAACTTCTGCTCTTTTGTAATTGAGTGTTGGCATGAATCGTTTTTCTCCATTGTTACTTGTGGGATAAATATGCCATAGCCCTTTGTATCCGCTTCAAAACTTCATCTCTACCAAGCAGCACAACAATGTCAAATAGACTCGGTCCAAACGATGTTCCTGTCAAAGCAATCCGCATAGCCTGCATTGCTGCTACGCGTTTGATGTCGTTTTCATCTGTGTACTTCCATATAGCAGATTCAACAGTTTCAATGTCAAACTCAGCAACTTCCTGCAAAACCTGTCCGAGATTGGTAAGAATCTCACAGGTTTTTTCCTTCTTTTCGTCTGAGCCACCCCACCATTTCTTGACTGCTTTCGACTCATATTCAAAATCATCGGTAAAGAAATAACGTGTTTGAGGGATGATGTCCTGAAACGTTGTAAGACGTTCACCAACTGCTTCAACAATCTTCTCAAGCCAGTCGCGCTTTGTACTGGAATCCACCAAACCTTCCTGTTCCCAGAAAGACATCACGGCATCAGTGCGTGCTGACACATCAAGTTCGTTGATATAATGTGCGTTGAGCCATTCTAACTTCTTAATGTCGAACACACTACCACTCTTACCAACACGATCAAGATCAAATTTCTCAATAAGTTCAGCAACAGAAAAGATTTCCTGTTTATCGTCATAAGACCAACCGAGTCTTGCTACGAAGTTAAGCATCGCTTCGGGTAGGTATCCTTGCTCGCGGTATCGGTTAACTGCGACAAGATCACCGTGATGACGTTTGCTTAATTTTCTTCCGGAATCGTCAAGCACCAGTGGAATATGCGCAAACTGTGGTAAATTTAATCCAAGTACGTTAGCAATAGCGATCTGTTTCGGTGTGTTGTTAAGATGTTCAGTTCCACGGATTACGTGAGTAATTTGCATTTCTGCATCATCAATGATTGAGGTAAGATTGTAATTCGGCATACCGTTCGAACGAACAATTACTTCATCCTCAAGTGTAGCGGGGTCAATGTTACGTGATCCGAGAATTATGTCATCTACACGAATAGGTTTGTCAGGCATTTTTATGCGGACAGTAGGTTTTCTTCCTTCAGACATATATTGTTCTGTAGCTTCTGAAGATAGGTGTCTGCACCGTCCATCGTAGGATCGTGTTGACTTGTTGCTGCGTGCCTCTTTTCGGATTGCTTCCAACTCTTCGGTCGAACAATAACAGTAATAGGCATTACCGCTTTCAAGTAATTGCGTGACATATTTTTCATAAATGGTTTTCCGTTCTGATTGCAGATAGGGAGCATAAGGTCCACCTTTGTCTCCACCTTCGTCCCACTCAAGACCTAACCACTTCAACGCAGTATATATCTCGTGCATAGATTCGTCGGTGGAACGTGCAACATCTGTATCATCAATCCTCAGAATAAATTGTCCATTGTGATGTTTTGCGAACAACCAGTTGAACAATGCCGTCCTTGCACCTCCTATATGCAAAAAACCTGTAGGTGAAGGTGCCATACGCACTCTTATTTTGTCATTTGGTACAACGGTATCGCTCATTTTTGTCCTTTCTGAATTTTTGCCCAACTATCCCGTAGTGCAACTGTTCTATTGAATACCAATTTTTCTGTTGATGTGTCTGGATCAATGCAAAAATATCCAATCCGTAAGAATTGATAACGGTTCCCAGGAGCACCGCTCAAGAGACTTGGTTCAACTTTGCAGTCATTTAACACCTCTAAGGAATCAGGATTGATATATTTTACCCAGTCTGTGCCATCTGCTGAACTTTCTGGTTCACGTTCAGTAAAAAGCGTATCGTATAATCGCACTTCAGCATCTACTGCATGTTCTACAGATACCCAATGCAAAGTCCCCTGAACTCTACGTCCATCTTCAGCCCAACCACCTTTTGTTTCAGGATCGTAGGTGCAGTGAATCTCAAGGATTTCTCCGGTGTTTTCATCTTTAATGACGTTTTCACATGTTATATAATATGCGTGCTTAAGTCTTACTTCGCGTCCGGGTGCTAATCTGTAAAATTTTCGTGGTGGATCCTCCATGAAATCATCACGTTCAATATAAATTTCACGTGAGAATGGGATTTCCCTTGTACCCGCGTTTTCATCTTCCGGATTGTTATCTGCATCCATCATTTCTACTTGACCTTCTGGATAGTTATCAATAACTACTTTTACAGGATTAAGGACAGCCATGACACGTGGTGCACGTCGATTCAGGTCGTCACGTATGGAATATTCCAACTGACTTATCTCAATGAGATTATCTGATTTCGAGACACCTATACGGTTACAGAAATCTCTGATTGATTCTGGAGTATATCCACGACGACGCATCCCCGCGAGTGTTGGAAGTCTTGGATCATCCCAACCATTCACATGTCCGTTCTCAACCAATATTTTTAACTTCCTTTTACCGAGAATAGTATATGTAAGATTCAAACGAGCAAATTCAATCTGTCTGGGAGCATATATCTCTAACGCCTCTAAAAACCAATCATAAAGTGGACGATGATCTTCAAATTGAACATCACATAAGGAATGCGTGATACCTTCAATTGAATCAGATTGTCCATGTGTAAAATCATAGGTGGGATAAATGCACCAATCATTACCATGCCGATAGTGTGGAGAACGTAAGACACGGTACATCACTGGATCACGCATATTTAGATTCGGACTTGTCATATCTATCTTTGCACGTAGCGTGCGAGAACCATCAGGAAATTTACCATCACGCATCCCTTTAAATAAAGTTAAGTTTTCTTCAACAGAACGTTCACGGAAAGGACTGTCTTTACCGGGTTCGATTAATGTACCGCGGAAAGAACGCATCTGTTCTGGGGTTAGATCACAGACATAAGCTTTTTCTTTTTTTATCAGTTTGATAGCATATTCATAAAGTGTTTCAAAATAGTCGGAGGCATAAAATTCGCGGTCTTCCCAATCAAAACCAAGCCAATGGACATCACGTTTGATCGCCTCTACAAACTCATGCTCTTCGGTAATAGGATTGCTGTCATCGAATCTTAGATTGTATAGACCGCCAAAGTTCTCAGCGATACCAAAACTGATACAGATCGCTTTGGCGTGTCCGATATGCAGGTATCCACTCGGTTCTGGAGGAAATCTGGTATGTACCCTACTATCAAATCTATTTGATGCTATATCTTCTTCAATTGCTTGCTTGATAAAATTTGTATCAGGAGGATTATTGTCTTCCTCTTTAGTGTTGATTTTATTATGGTCTGATTTAGTTCTTGGATGATTCATGAATTCTCCTACAAATATTGAATTATAACGCCAATCTGAACTGTAAAATTAAAAAAACTTTAATATATAATTTTTAAAATAAATATAAAAAGTTGAAACCCTTATTCAAGAGAGACGTTTAAATTATATGTGGATAACACAATTTATTTTTTTTTGGAGGTTTAGGATGCCTAAAGTTAATATACCACATACTACTAAAACGCATCTAACAGATGATCGAAAATTAGGTTATTATGAATTAGCAGTATATTTTGCTGCAGTACAGGCACATGAAGAAGAATTTCATTGGGAAAATTTCATTGACAACCTATCGTATATCTGTGATCAATTTGCCTCTCACATTAAATCTAACAACGTTTCTCATCTGGAACTCAAATAAATAGATATAGAAAAACTTATTAGTCTCAATAACTCAAAGGGTAGTTTTCTATGAAAATTACCCTATTTCTGTTTAATTGCTTCACTCAGTTTCGGATGATTCCTGAATATCTCAACAAGATTAGTAGCCAACTTTTCAGGATCATGTCTAATAACGTTCATCTGTGCACCACCCATCCATGTTCCGATTTCAGTGACAATCATGTCCCTAATAAGGTCTGCTTCAACAATCGTTATGTCTTGTTCTTCAAGACGTTCCTGCTCACGGTTGTAGCAAACTTGTACTTTTGAAGCATCTGCAAGCTGTATTGTTTCTGTAGATAAGTCAGATATATCTTTTGCAAGATTCAGCACTTGCATTAAATGCTCACTGTCCTCTGAAAGCATTGAAAGTCCTTCTTCAGATAGAGACCGAATTCGGGTAAGTTGAGAAACCAATTCATTTCTTACATACCCTTGCATAATTTCCTTGGGGGCAGGTTGGTTATTGACCAAGACATAATTGATAGGAATCTTTGCATGGTCAAGTATAGCGTTGACATGATCTGTCACAGCATAACCGTCGGTTTCACCGGGTTGCGTCATCACATTGCACACATATATTTTTACAGCATTAGACCGTTGTATTGTTTCAACAATGCCTTTTATCACAAGATTCGGCATAATACTTGTGTACAGACTTCCCGGTCCGATAATAATTGCATCTGCGTTGACAAGCGCATCTATCGCTGATTGATGTGCTTGGCATTCATAAACTTCGTCTATATCATGTGGTGTTTTGCCGTTTTCACGCTGCTCAAAAAACACACGTTTAATAGGTTCTCTATTTTCGCGTATAGGGATTGTCGACTCACCTCGAACAATTTCACCGTCAGCCAGTTCTGCACAAAGGATGGTGTAATCTAAGGTAACTGGAATGATCTGTCCGCGCACAGAGAGTAGTCGTGATGCTGCTTGAATAGCTTTAGGAAAATTACCTTTTATTTCTGAGAGTGCAGTTAATAATAGATTTCCAATTGTATGTCCACCAAGATCACCATTGCTGGAAAACCGGTATTCAAATAGACCTGCAAGTTCTTCTGCATCGGATAAAGTATACAATAACCTACGTATATCTCCAGGTGGAAGGACATCAAATTCCTCAACCAGACGACCAGAACTTCCTCCATCGTCTGATACGGTAACGATTGCTGACAAACTATCCAGATCAATAATCTTTTCGTTACCCGATTCCATATCAGAGAAATACTTAATCCCGCTGAGGAGCGCGGATAATCCGCTTCCACCACCGATGCAGGCAATTTTCAAAGACATAATTTCTCCAACCCTCAAGTTAGTGCTTTTGTTTGTATTTTAATTTACAATAACGTATATATTTATGACAAATAACGCAGTTAAAGGTTTATCTGTTTCATTAAGGTTTGTAAACGATCAATTTCCCGATTACAAAGTGCCTCTGCTTGTGTTTCAGATGGTGCTTCACTAAAAACTCGAATTACTGGTTCTGTGCCTGATTTACGAATGTTGATCCAATGGTCATCCCAGACACATTTGATACCATCTGTTAAATCAAGGTGTTGTGTTGATTCTATGTCTGTGGTGCATTCTGCTTCATACTCTCTCAATACAAGATCAACAAGTTTCGTTGCTACCTCTTGGGATGGAATCTCTACTTTCTTGCGACACATCTCATATCTTGGCATTGCATCAACAAGTTCTGTCACTGTACACTTGGATTCAGCAAGGGACTGAACAATTGCTGCTATTGAGGCAATACCATCCGTTGTATAGTTGAGAGAAGGATATATCACACCACCTGTGCCTTCACCACCGATAACAGCGTTCACTTCGTGCATCTTTTCAACTACCCATCCTACACCGACTTTCGTACGATGCAGAGACACACCGTGTTTTGCAGCAATATCGTCTATCATACGACTTGTAATTACAGTGGCAACGATGTCTCCCTTTATCTTATTCAATATAAAATCTACAACAAATGCTAAAGTCCATTCTCCACTTAATGCCACACCTGAATCAGTAACGACTACAACCCGGTCAGCATCTCCATCATGTGCGAATCCTATATCTGCTTCTGTTTCAAGCACTGTTTCACACAGTTGACTTAATGCATCAGGAGTGGGTTCTGCAGGACGATTGAAGTTGCCATCTAACACACAATTTATTTCAACGACATCACATCCAAGTTCCCGTAGCAGAGAAGGACTAATAACACATCCAGCACCATTACCGCAATCAAGTGCTACCTTTAACTTAGCATCTCGAACAATATTTGCATCAAACCATCCAGAATTGAGTATCTGACGGAGATGGTGGTTGATTGGTTCTTTGTATTCTTCAATCGTTCCCTGTTTATCCCAAGCAGCGAGGGTAAAATCTTCGGTCCCATAGATACCCATCAATTTGTCACGTTCTGTTTGTGTCAGCAACTTTCCTGCTTTTGAAGCAAATTCTATGCCATTCCATTCTACGGGATTATGACTCGCAGTAATCGTAATACTTCCAGCTGCGTTTAGGTGCTTTGCTATCATCAATACAGTAGGGGTTGGACATAACCCAACATCTATAACGTGGCATCCAGTAGCAAAAAGACCAGCAAGAACTGCATGACGAATCATAGGGCTGGATGTGCGTGAATCTCGTCCAATCACAACGGTTTTTCCATCGGCAAATGTGCCAAATGCCATTGCAAACCGTGTAATTGTCCGCGCATCAAGCGATATACCAACCTGTCCACGTACCCCTGAAACACTTATAATTGGGTCTTTTAACTTATTCATGGATTCTCTCATTTGAATACCAACAACTTCAATATTTCACAGTAATGTTAGATGACCTACTCATTCTCCATGTCCACAAAAAGCAGCATATACCAATTACCAGTTGCCAGAATACATTAATATACCATGATGGATACGAGTAATTATAATCTGTAATCGGTGTAATTGCATAGAATATTGGTATTCTAAAAATATCCAACCCATCAAAGATATTACACACAGCAATGAGTGGATTCAAATGAAGTACTGGTTTAATTATTGGTCGTATGTTGTCAATATATCTTTCAACAGACATTAATAAAAATGCACTTCCTATAAACACACACAATATAGAATATGTGCAAACTGTTCCAAAGATTTCATCCTTAAATGCTTGTGTCAAACACATACCAATCGCTCCAGCAGATATACTATATATACCTAACAGGATCAAAATCTTTAATGCTTTTATGATTGGCATGTTGAACATTAAAATAGCAAATGCTGTTGATACAACAATCCAGCACAAAAGCACAACTTGACTTCTGACAAGTCGTACTAACAAACTTCTACCGATATGGATTGGTGTAAGTAATAGTAAATGTGAATGTAATTTTGACTTCAGATCAAGTTCTGCACTTAAGGCTGCAATGTATGGTGCTACTAAAAGAATAACGACAGTCTGGGCAAGAGCATAACAAACATCAGGTGAACCAAGTTTAGCAAGAGTAAACAATTGATAGGTTAAAAATAGTAGAAAACTCGCAATACAAAAACAAACGAATGTCTTTTTGTAAAATGTTGCGTCAGAAATATGTGTCAATTTTATATCCATCAACTGTTCCTATTCCTCATGCAATACATGCTGTAACTGCCGAAGTGAATTGGCAATGGAGATAAGATTTGGATTGATTTGCAATGCATGTCTGTAAGCATTAACTGCCTTACCTATTTGTCCTAATCTGAGATATACATGTCCCATACCTGCATAAGCACCAAAATGATACGGGTTAAGTTTTACTGTCTGTACACAATCTTCAAGTGCATTGTTCCATTTTTCCATTACATAATAGACAATAGCGCGTTGGTTATATCCTTCAGCAAAATCCGGTAATGCATCTATAACTGCCGTAAATTGTTTTACCGCTTCCAAAAGGTTCTCATTTTCCAAATATCTCTTACCTGATATGAGCATTTCATCCACAGATTCATCTCCTGAACGACACCATATTTTCCACAATGCTGCTTCCGTAATGATTGAAGTGCGAAAATTCTCGTTTTTAAGGTTTGCAACTAAAGCAGGAACTACATTCATATCGCCTACTATTCCAAGGGCAGATGCAGCAACACGACCAACCAGTGGGTCTTCATTTTGTAGATAGGATATCAGATCCTCTTCAGTATATTCTGATGTGAGTTGTGCTTTCAGACTTTCAGTATCTGCATAGTCTTTTAACATCAGGGATGCTAATTTTGAAAAACCATTGCGTTTTAGCATAGACAACCTCCTATCTAACATTGATTATAGCATGTCTATGTTTTGAATAACAAATCAAAGTTTATGGGACAGTGGGTATATTCCAGATACATTCATTTATCGCGTAGTAATCTTGTAGAAGACGTTACTCTTCATGAATATTTTCTACCTGAATCACGGATTACATGAATTGCACAACATTCCTCATCGTAGCACAAACTTTCCAGTTTGTGCCATTCACCAACAACACAACAATATATCGTCTCCCTATCAAAAGGAATACAATACCTCAAACGCCAATCCTGAAAATCCTAATTGTCCGAACCAGGATTGGCAGGATTACAGGATTACCAAGATTATGAGTTTGATACCCAATGTTCTTTTACAAAAAGTAATCATTTTCCTTTGACATGGGATATATACCCCAAACTCCAATCCTGAAAATCCTGGTTCAGACTCTTCTCTTATCCTGAAAATCCTGGTTCAAAAACCCAAAAATCTGAAACGGACATGAAACATATTGGATATATATTGTTCCAATCCCCACAAAACCTTCCATCTCCTCCCACCACCTGTTATAATTCGACCACTATGAAAAACAAAAATCACACACAATCCACATTCACAACAAAAACCTCACCCTTCACCCAACAAACATCCACCAAAAACCGACCATAACCAAGAAAATAAAAAACGCACCAAAAATGAAAAATTCAAAATTTTCAAAAACCTCTATAAATCCAGTCCCAGACTGGTCCAACCCCAAATATAAAAACGCACCAATGTGCAAAAAACACCCGTTTTTAGTGCGTTTTTTTCGAAGCAATTTTATTCATATTAGGACATCTCGTAACCCCCGGAGGAAGGATTAATATTGAAATCGTACGATATTGATAAGTGAAGGCTTCTGGGGTATATACTACAACATTTGACAATATCAGACAGACCATATATAATGCTTTATATTGATAAACAAATTGAAATCAAGTTACCGAATTGAGAACACTATGCAAAAACAGATAATTAAAGAGAAGACATTTACAAATTCTATTGGAATGCAGTTCGTAAGAATTGAACCCGGCACATTTATGATGGGTTCCGCAAACGCTAATCTTCCCGAAGAATTAACCGGTGGCAGAGAATACCTACAAGATGGAGATTGGGATGAACAACCAATTCATCAGGTAACACTTAGCAATCCGTATTACATCGGCATATATCAAGTAACAAACGTACAATATGAGCAATTTCAATCATCACATAATGAACTACGTGGTAAAGTAGGGTTCTCACAGGACGATGATGAAGCAGTTGTCTTTGTAGATTGGCACGATGCAACTAATTTCTGCAAGTGGTTGACTGATAAGGAAGGTTTACCATATCGTCTGCCAACCGAAGCAGAATGGGAATATGCATGCAGAGCAGGCACCACAACCCATTACTATACTGGTGATACATTGCCAGAGGAGTTTCAAAAGAACGTAGGAGAAAGTTGGTACCCAGATGCGGGACGGAGTCGTAGAGAAGAAGAGATTGTCCCACTACATGTCGGTAAAACACAACCAAATGCATGGGGTCTATACGACATGCATGGCAATGTTGAGGAGTGGTGCCAAGATTGGTATGGACCTTATGAACCACAACCACAGACAGATCCTTGTGGACGAGAAAATGGTTTGTATCGTGTAACGCGCGGAGGCAGCCATTCTACATTACTATGTTATCTGCGTTCCGCGAATCGGATGGGAGCAGTACCAGAAGATAAACATTGGTATATCGGTTTCCGTGTGGTGTGTGGTGAAATGCCAGAGACATCTTTGTCATTACCATCTACGAAGGTAGCCTTATGGGGACAGAATGTTAATCAGGATTCTAAAACAGCACACGCACCAGAATCAGCATATTTTGCTAAACCGATCCCGTTTGTCCGAATACCAGAGGGTTCAAATGGTCCACTATTTTCAAGACATAACCATGTCCCAGCGATTGTTGAATGTCCGAATGGTGATATGTTCTCAGCATGGTATTCGTGCGTAACAGAGCGAGGACGTGAATTAACTGTTGCTGCAAGTCGATTACGATTCGGTCAGACTGAATGGGATCCTGCAGAACCCTTCTGGGGACCGCCTGATAGAAACAATCATGCTACAAGTCTATGGCGTAATGAGAACGGACGTATTTATCATTTCAACGGATTGTCAGCAGCAGCAACATGGGGTCCTTTAGCACTGGTCCTGCGTTATTCGGATGACAACGGAGCAACATGGTCAAAACCCCGTTTTATCTCTCCAGAGCACCAACTCCGTCACATGCCAATCGCATCGGTTTTCCGTAGACAGGACGGTTCAATTCTACTTGCTTGCGATGCTGTAAGTGGTGGTAACGGTGGCACAGCGATCTGGTTGAGCAATGATGATGGTGAAACGTGGTACGATCCTGGAGCAGGACAACCGATTCCTGATTTTGCAGCGGGTAAAAGCGGAGGATGGATTGCAGGGATACATGCAGCGGTTGTGGAACTGTCTGATGGACGGTTGATGGCGTATGGTCGTGGGGATACGATTGACGGTCGCATGCCAAAAAGTGTTTCTAACGATAGTGGTAAAACATGGCATTACAGTGCAAGTCCGTTTCCTGTTGTTTCTGGTGGACAAAGGTGTGTATTTTTAAGACTTCAAGAAGGACCCATTTTTCTTGCCTCGTTTACAGGTAGTCGCAAGACACCTGAGACGATGCCGCTTATGGACGAATCTGGAAATGAACGGCAGGTTATAGGACTCTTCGGGGCACTCTCTTATGATGACGGTGAATCGTGGTCTAATATCCGTCTCATTACAGATGATGGTCCTGACCGAGAAATTGAGACGATGGATGGACACCCTTTCATAATGGGTTTGAATAGTGCTGAACCGGGTGGTTATCTTGCTGTTTGCCAAGGTAAAAACGGAATAATTCACCTTATCAGCAGCAAACAACATTATCGGTTTAACTATGCATGGTTGAAAGAAACTCCGCCATCTGAAGTGAGGAACTAAGATGAAGCTCCCTTTCATACATCAGGAAGTTGATGTCACCACAGATTTACGTGAAAGTAACGACATTTTAGATAACCCACAAGCATTACATGAAAGAATTTCTGAAGACGGTTACCTATTAATTCGTGGGTTACATGACAAGAACACAGTACTATCAGCGAGACAAAAGATTCTACAAAAACTGGAATCAAAAGGGATGATCGCACCAAATACGCCTCTGATGGACGGTATATTTAATCCAGATTTTCCAGATCCCACATCAACAGGTTCAATGGGTAATATAGAATTGACACAATTGCCAGAGTTTAAAACTGTTGTTGAAGGTGAACCGATAATGACCTTTTTTGAACATTTTCTTGGTGGTGAGGCACGTACCTTTGATTTCAAATGGCTACGTACTGCCGGTCCAGGTTCCGGTTCTCCTATCCATTACGATATTGTTTTTATGGGTAGAGGCACGCAAGACTTATATTCTTGCTGGACTCCATTTGGGGAGGTTTCTTTGGATATGGGTCCGATTGTTTTCTGTCTCGGATCAAACTGCTTTGATAAAGTGCGTGAAACCTATGGACAATCAGATGTAGACCGCGACCTTATTCAAGGGCATTTCAGTGATGATCCTATTGAAATCATTGAGAAATTTGGAGGGCATTGGGCAACCACGACCTTTTCACCAGGTGACGTAATCATATTCAGTATGTTTCTCATGCATGCCTCTCTCGTCAACACATCTAATAAAATCCGTATTACTGCGGACACTCGCTATCAACTTGCATCAGAAGCGATAGATGAACGATGGATAGGTGAAAATCCAAAGGGACACTACGCGTGGAAAAAGAAAGATGCCAAGATTGAGTCGTTAGAAGACTCACGCAAAAGGTGGGGTGTCTAATGGATACCTACTATAATGGAGAATATAGACATGAATAATGCACCTGAGACAAAACCGAAGAGCAGAAACGCAAAGTTCATTCCGTTTTTTCTCATATTGCTTTTAGCTGTGTCAATCGGTCTTGTTATCAGACATTATTATACCAAGCAACAAGTAATCCCACATCAGGGTGGATTAGAGGTATATTTCAGCAAAGTCAACGGTACTAATAGTGATAGTTCATTAGAACAGATACTCGTCCTAAAACTGGCTATGGCAACCAAGAGAATTGATGCTGCTTTACATCAACTTAAATCAAAACCGGTTGCAAATGCACTAATTGATGCACACAATAGAGGGGTAAAAGTACAAGTCATTACAGAAAATAAGTATGCAGAAGAAGATGATATTCAACGTTTACTTAGGGAGGGTATCTCTGTTCGTGATGATGGAGACAATGATGGTCTTATGCACCACAAATTTTTTGTTATTGATGGACGTTATGTCTGGACAGGTTCGTATAATACTACTTACAACGGCTCGTATAAAAACGACAATAACGTCGTCTGGATTGATTCTGAAGCATTGGCAGCTAATTTCACACAAGAATTTCGAGAGATGTTTGAATCAAGGGAGTTTGGAAAGTCCGCTAATCCACATAATCCATATCCACAGGTAACATTGAGTGATGGAACACTGATTTCTACCTATTTCTCACCTGAAAATGATACGATTTCCCCATTATTAAATGAGATCAATTCAGCAGAAAAATCCATTTATTTCATGGCATTTTCTTTTACGCACGATAACCTGGGTAATGCGATGAGAGATTGCTTTAACTCTGGAATTACTGTGGAAGGTGTATTTGAAGAAAAACAGATTTCAAAATATTCCGAATATAAACCGATGAAAGAAATAGGAATGGATGTCAAAATAGATGAAACTTCAGGCACCATGCATCACAAGGTGATTATAATTGATGAGGAGACAGTCATTACAGGTTCTTACAACTTCTCACGAAACGCTGAGATTAACAATAGTGAGAATTTGTTGATAATCAAGCAGAATAAGGATATTGTCAGTGCCTATCTCAATGAGTTTAACAGGCTGAAATAATATTACATTAAAACTACCGTTCACCCAGTTTTATGGTATAGTATTTATCCTCACCGTTTCTTTGGATTTTAAGCTTGATTTCAGTATGCGGAGGAGTTATGCCAACACATCTCAATAGTTGAGAATAATGCTTCACAGGTGTGTCATTAAATTCAAGGATAATATCCTTTGGTATAATTCCACTTAAATGAGCAGGACTATCCTCTGTGACGCGTGTAACAAACACACCTAACTCATTTGAATGAATATTCACTCCGAGCCATCCGCGCGGCATCTTGCCATGTTTAATTATTTCTGTAGCAACGGATTTTACTGTCTCTATCGGCACAGCAAATATAATCTCTGGTCTATTCATTATTTGCTGTGGTAGTTGTATAGAAAATGGATTCTGTATATTGGGTTCTGTCAGTGTCCCCAGAATCATTCCTATTACCTCTCCAGAGGTATTTACAACTGCACCGCCGCTGTTTCCTGGGGATATTGGGGCATTGATTTTAATCAAATCACTGCAAGGACGATCAGGTAAATATTCCCTGCCACTCACAATTCCGAATGAGATAATCGGTTTTTGACCACGTGAATTTCCTACGGTGATAACCCATGAACCTGTATCAATCTTATTAGTATCACCGCTTTTAACTTGAAGTGGTAATTTCTGTTCAGACTTAAGGACAACAAGGTCAGTCAAATCGTCCATGCCTATGATTTTCGCTGGGATACGTTTTCTTGTGTTGTAAATGATTTCTATGTTAGATGGAGGCATATCAAACGTTGTCGTAACAATATGTCCATCCTTGTCAAAAATAATTCCTGAACTAATACTTTGCTGAGGTATAATTTTGCTGCGAATGTTGGTCGGCAATTGGGAGGAAGGTTTTATTGTTGCTATGACTTTGACAACAACAGGACTTGAATTCTTTACTACTTTCTTGAATTCTTTTTCAAGTAGTTGTAGCACGTTGTCTTTTGCATAACTCGGTATAGATGCACCGAAAAGCATTAGGATGCAAAAAACCAGAACCTTATATAGATAATTGTGTATTTTGTTGGAATCTAATGTATTAATTAGTATCTGATTACGCATGCATTTATCCTCTCAAGTGATTATCATTTCCATCGGTTTCCAATCCTAATTGTTATAAACCACCTGCTGTGGATGCGGTTGTGTAGCTAACTTGCTTCAAAATATAGTGTTTTTGCATAGGCTGTGATGAAAAAATTGTTAAAGGATCAACACTATCTATACCACGAGGTTGTAAAATATCATTATTGTCTAAAGGAGACTGAGATCCAGATGTAGTAATGTAATCAACACCATCATTGGACTGAATATCAGAATTGAATAAATCGTTTTGATATATGTATGTCCCAGCAGTAGCTAAAATCAGTATCATTACAACACCGAATGCCAATTTAGGTGTGTTAATTAAATGTTGTAGTCTCTGCCAAAATGTTATCTTCTCGTGCTGTTCTTCCGATAAACGTTGTTGTAATTTTGATATAAATAAAGATGAAGGGTTAACCTGAGGTAATTGTTGTGAAGATTTGACAGATTCTCTAAATTGCGTATATTCTTCTTGACATGCTTCGCATTCCGATAAGTGCGACTCAAAACGTTGCAACAAATCATAATCAAGCATATCTTCATAATGTGCAGAGAAGTTCTCTTCAACCTGTAGACAGTTCATAACATCTCCATATACGGTTTTAATTTATCCTTGAGCATTACTCGTGCTCTGTTAATACGTGATTTTGTGGTCCCGTTTCGCAGTTCAAGTATCTTACTGATTTCGTCATAACTAAATCCTTGAATATCACGTAAGATTAGAGGAAATCGATATTGTTCAGGTAATTCTGCAATAGCATCTTGAATAACATTGTTGAGTTCCTTACGTTCAAGTGCAACTTCAGGCTGCAATGCAATGTCTGCGGGGGCACTTGCAATAAGGTCAATCTCATCCTCATTATTATTGTTCGAATTACCTTCAGTTATTATATTATCAACCCGATAGCGGTCCCTCCGTCCTCTATTACGAATTTCATTCTTGCATAAGTTCTTTGCAATAAAATACATCCAAGTCTTAAACTGAGCACGTCCCGGTTTATATCGGTTAGCTGCTTTAAACATTCGTATGAAAGTCTCTTGTGCTAAGTCTTCGGCATTGTCCTTATCGCCAGTAAATCTTGCAATAAAATTGATAAGTGCTTGCTGATGACGGCGTACTATGAGGTTAAATGCTTCCTCATCGCCTTTTTGAAAGCGTTGCATTAATTCATCATCTAATTCTGGCATCAGGCACCTCCGGAGATGCTTTCAAACTAATACACACCTAACAGCAAAATCGGTTTCAATTATTTCCAATTTAATATTTTAGGAAATACACATCATAGAGGGGGGGTTCCCAGCCCGCAACGCCACCTACGACATATTCTGTCTGAACCAGGATTACAGGATTGACAGGATTGTGAGTTAGCGTGTGTATATCCCGTTTCAAAGGAAGAATGCTTACCTTTTCCAAGGAACATTGGCATACAATCCTCTTATCCTGAAAATCCTGGTTCAGACAACAAGCAATTCGGATAAGCAAGAATCACTAAATAGACACATATATAGTTGATTAGAGGTCTTGGGAAGTGTATTTCCAGTGGTATCTCTATGCAAAAAACTTTACATACTCTACTACTTCCCAACAACTTGACCCTAATCTATATTTCGTGTATGATAACCTTATTTCAATATACTTCAATTTTGTACTAAAAATGTTACCATATCAATTTCATCAGTGTCAATACAATGGCAATACTCTATTTACTTAGGAGGATTATATGTTTGATGATGTATTAAAAGAGGTAGAGGAACAGTGTAGAGAAGAAAGAATACCGATGTTGGGACCTGAAAAAGCGAAGTTTGTTGCTAATTGTGTAGAGAAAGCAAAACCCTCTCTGATTGTTGAATGCGGAACGGCTATCGGCTATTCCGGATTGTGGATGTTGCGTGTCTTAAAGGATATTGGTCATGGACGTTTGATCACTATAGAAATAGACTCAAATAGAGCAGAACAAGCACGAACAAATTTCAAAAGTGCCGGTGTTGATGATCTCGTTGATTCTCGTATTGGAGACGCACAGAAGGTATTAAAAAGCATTACAGATCCTGTCGATTTTCTACTGCTTGATAATAACTTTGATAACTATTTTCCCTGTTTTCAAACGATTGAATCCCAATTGACAAATCCAGCAACCGTATTAGCAGATAACGTTGGTATCGGTGCTGATTCCATGGCAGATTACCTTGAGCATGTTCGCTCACACTATGAATCAGAAACGCATTGGTTTGACATTAATTTGCCGTGGGTAAAAAAAGATGCAATTGAGGTAAGTATCTATCGTCGCTAATCAAGACTGGTGAGGAAGAACTATGACTTATGACTTCATAGATGTTGCTCGGTTACCTTCAAAAGATGATAACGTAGCAATCGCTACACAGAGATTAGATGCAGGAACACAGATCCGTCATAATGAAAACAGGTTTTCATTATCCCATACAGTGTTGGAAGGTCATCGATTTGCCATACAACCTATTGATGAAGGCACACCGCTATTATCATGGGGTTTGCCTTTCGGTTATGCTTCACAATCTATCACATCTGGTAATTATGTATGTAATCAGAAGATGATAGATTCCTTGTCAATACGTAATCTGGATTTTCCATTACCGAATACTCCTAACTTTTTGGACAAGATGGAACCATATCTTTTGGATGAAACATCATTTAAGACGGGTAAACAGGTGGAACGCCACAATGATAAGCGATATTTTCACGGATTTAAACGCAATGGGAAGCGAGGGGTAGGTACGCGAAACTACATTGTTGTGATGGGTACAACATCCAGAACATCTGGTTTTGCCAAACGACTTGCGGAAAAATGTTTGGGATGTGAAAGTAATTACTCAAATATCGACGGTATCGTTTCAGTAACTCATACTGAAGGAGGTGAGGAGAATACACCGAATAATATAGACCTGTTGCTTCGAACATTAGCAGGATTTACAGTACATCCAAATATCGGTGCGATTCTACTTGTTGACTACGGCACTGAAGCTGTTACAAATGATTTGCTCAAAGAATATATGGTGCGTGAAGGATATGACCTTAATAACGTCACACACCATTTCTTTCGTTTACAAGGTACTTTTGATACTAACCTAACGAAAGGGTATGAGATAATCAACGGATGGCTTGACTCAGTCAATAATTTCTCACGAACAGAACAATCGTTAGAACATCTTAAAATAGCATTGCAGTGTGGTGGTTCAGATGCTTTTTCTGGAGTATCCGGCAATCCGCTGGCAGCTTATGTGGCAAAGGAAGTTATCCGTTATGGTGGATGTGCAAACCTCGCTGAAACCGATGAACTTATCGGGGCGGAGGAGTATCTACTTCAGAACGTCAAAGACCTACAAACAGCACAGAAATTCCTCAACACTATAGAAACATTCAAGGAACACGTTGGGTGGCACGGTCATTCCGCAGAAGGAAATCCATCTGGTGGGAATAACTACCGTGGTTTATATAATATCGCGATAAAATCTATCGGTGCAGCAATGAAGCGACATCCTGAAGTCTGTCTTGATTATGTCATCAAATATAGTGAATTGATGGACAAACCGGGATACTATTTTATGGATAGTCCAGGAAACGATTTAGAGAGCATTGCTGGACAGGTCGCATCCGGATCAAATATGATCTTCTTTGTCACTGGAAACGGATCTATTACAAATTTTCCATTTGTTCCAACAATAAAGATTGTTACAACAACCGGTCGCTACGAATTGCTTGAAAGGGATATGGATGTGAATGCTGGTGCATACCTTGACGGCACACCGATGCATCAACTCGGTGAAGAGATGCTTAATCAGACAGTCAATGTCGCATCAGGTGTGCAGTCTGTAGGTGAAAGAGCAGGTCACTCACAAGTTTCATTGTGGCGTGATTGGAAACAAACAGGTCCTACCGATTTAACACCGTTCCTTGAAACATCAAAGGTTTTGTCAGGCGACCCAGTGCAAATAATAGATAATGAAGTCGAGACTCTCAATGAATACACATTCCGTGCTTTTCAGACCGCAGATGGTTGCCGTAGCAATCAACTCGCCCTCATCTTACCAACAAGTTTATGTTCGGGTCAAATTGCACAGATGATTGCACATCGTTGCAACCATGAAGGCATCGGAAAAGCACAAGGTATTTCCCGTTTTGTTGCCCTTGCACATACAGAAGGCTGTGGGGTGTCTGGTGGACGTTCTGAAGAGATATACACTCGCACCATGATTGGACATCTAATACATCCGACAGTAGCAATTGGATTACTACTTGAACACGGTTGTGAAAAGACTCACAATGACCATATACGGAACGAAATGCAGAATATTGGTATTTCGCCTGATGATTATGGATGGGCAAGTGTGCAGTTGGATGGTGGTATCGATTCAGTTATTGAGAAAGTAAAACAGTGGTTTGCTGATGAACTCGTAAATCAGTCAAATGTTCAGGTTGTTGATGCAGGTCTGGAACATCTATGTATAGCATTAACCTCAGTCGGTAAGGTTAATGGATCTGTTATCAATGCACTCATGCATGCAATAACGATTATTGTCAAGACAGGTGGCACTGTTGTTGTGCCTTCAAATGCGACATTTTTATCAGAAACATTGGCTTCTTCGCCAACCCTGGCGTATGGTCAAAAGGTTGAAAAAAAGGGTTTTCATATCATGGAGAATCCCACACATCAACCAACCGAGACATTAACGGGTTTAGGAGCAACAGGTGTAGAATTAGCCTTCGCACACATCGTCGGAGCACCACTGCAATCGCATGTAATGGTACCACTGATTCAGACATCCACTGATTCCAAGACAATAGAAAAGTATGGCAAGGATTTAGATCTGACATCAGTTGATGTTGATGAGATGTTAACATTAATTACTGAGGTAGCTTCGCGAAGATATACACCTATTTTACACGGTGCGGGAAACACAGGTTTCCAGTTAACGCGGGGATTGTTAGGGGTTTCAATGTAATACCATTTCTAAAATATAACATACCAATTTAGAAATATTCGGTTCATAGTAGCGCAATTCATTGCGCTACTCACATTCCGTAGGGGCGAGGTCTCCTCGCCCGCATTCTCACATACAGTATATAAGGCAATTTATCAATTAGAAATGGTATTACTTCAATGCAATTGGATCTTCTTAAGAACTTAGAATCTTCTAATGGATTAGTTTATAGTTTACCCTTCATGAATTTTTTCTAAGAAAATTGGAGGTTCAACTATCTCAACTCCGAATTCAAATAATTCCTGCTTGAGTTCGGTATCATCTATAAGATCTTTGTCAGTTGATACCAAGAATTGGACTCGTCCTGAGACAGCGCAATCAAGGAACATGTTATCGGTGGCATCCCGACATAATTCAAATGAAGAGGTAATCTCAACAATGCTTGCTTGGTACAAAAGATCTATCAGGTCAGCGACCTCGTCCAATGTATAACGATATTGTTGAAGCATTTTGCGACGTGACAAAACCTCCTGAACTTCATCAATAATTGCCTGTGATAAGACAAGAACGAATCTCCCAGCTTGCCATAACGATAGCAAACGATTAGCAAGATTGTCTTTCCGAATGAGTGAACGGACGAAAAGGTGAGTGTCAAATGTCGCCCGATAGACACGCCATCGGTTCTCATGTTCGTTCACGCCTTACCTCTGCAAGTGCTTCCTCAAAATCGCGTATCACTTCTTCTTCTGGTGTGTCAGCAAAGGCATCGTGGAAACGAGTCGTGACTTTATCCCATTCTTTCTGAAACTGATTCTGAGCACTTTCAACCTTAGCATGAATTTCTGAAGTAAGGCTTTGCCATTCTTCTATACTTACTGATGATTCACTATCTTGAATGTCTGACGCAAAATAAATTTTGTCAGTGAAATCCTTATCTTTGACAACATTTTTTATTTGATTAACCAGTTTTTGATTTTCTACCTTCGGATCAGTAGAGTCAGTAATGAAAACTATATAGTCGTCTTGGTTAAGGTAGTGTTGGATTGCCTTTTTCAGACTATCATCCAAAGGCGCGCCTTTTTTATGGCACTTACGAAGTGCACTCCTTCCCGCTGATCGGATTGCCAAATGTCTAAGCTGCCGTGATCTCAAAAACTCATCTTCCAAAAACTTGACTGCTTCTGTGTTATGGTCAGACTCCACATTCCAAACCCTAATACTTATCATATCGGTTCCTCCATTAGGTCTTGTAGCAGTTCACTGTCGAAAATGGCACTACCGATGCCGAAATCAGCAATCCAACCGTCAAGTGCTTCTCGTTTGTCTTTGATTTCCTCAAGATTGAGTACTTCTGTACCAAGTCCAGAACGGTTGCGTAACAGTAATACACCGAGAGAATCAGATAATCTATCAGAATCAAAATTATCAAGGAGTTGAGAACTGTGAGTTGTGATAATCACCTGAGTTCGTTCCGCAAGTTGTTCAAGGACATTAGCAATGTCTTTCAACGCACCAGGGTGTAGACTCTGTTCAGGTTCCTCAATACCTATTAGCGATGGTAATTCGGGTTGGTTTAACAAAATATAATATGCCAGAAGTCTTAATGTTCCATCAGATGCTCTTTCTAAAGGAATTCGATTCTCATTCCCATCTACGAGATAAATGTTGCTTTTCTCATCATTAATATTACAGACTATGTGGAAATCCGTAGAAGCAATAAGTGATTCATTAACGTTGGTAAATAGTTCTTTTTCTTTTTCGTGCAAAGAAATAAGTAAATTTGATAGTGTCAAACCTTCTTCATTGAGTTTTGGAGGAATACGAAACCATTGTGGTTGAACCGGCATTACCGGGTCCATGCCAAAAGGTAAGGAAAGGAAAGATCCTCTAATGACATCTGGTTGAAAGTCATAGAAATACCATCCTTTCAAAAAGTCTATTAGTGTATTAGTAATTGTCTTGTTTCCATCATTACATATAGAACTTAAAGCAAGTTTATGCGATTTGTATATTGTCTCATTTTCGCCATTTTCATCACAAATACTTCCAAGTCCATTTTGAACTGAGATAATTTGTATATCGTTAACCATTAATTTTTCGTAGGAAAAACTGTTCTCAGCTGCAGCTTCGATTTTCAACTCATATAGAACTTGCTGTTTTTTTATATTTGCGTGTAACAAGAAAGTAATATTGTCTGTTTTACCTGCCCACAGACGATTTTCTATTACTTTGACAGTAGGAGGTGTTTCAGCTAATATCATCCTGTTGAAAAGCCTCATTGCATTCAATACATTTGTCTTACCACTTGCATTGGGACCGACAAGAACTGTCAGTGGTTTAAATGGAAGTTCAACATTCCGTAAACTTAGGTAGTTTTTGATGTGAATTTTCTCTAAGTACACCTTCTGTTCCGACATGAACGCTCACCTCCCACTTGCCTTGTTGTAATTATATATTGGACATGTTGTATTTGTCAATCGTATTCAGTTTGGAAAATTCCATCCTACAATAAGGTAAATCAAGAACATAGGTAGTGTGCTGAATTTCTCTTTATAATAAAAGGAGCACAGAGTTTTGCAATACTCACACATCCTATCTGATGAAAAGCAGAAATTAATTTCTATGGATCAACCTTCTTATATAATACAATTTCCCCGTCGCGAATAGTATGCAGCAATAGACTTTTCACAGGGTGACGATTCTCATCAAAATGTGAAATAATAGATGCGCCTTGGTAGTCAGTGATTTTCGTTAATTTATCTCTTATTATAGAAGGATCAAGTATCCCAGACTTTGTGATTGCAATTCCCAATAGAGACATCGCATCGTAACCCCAAGATGCAGGACCATCTGGTTGTTCCATATACATTTCTGAATATGCTTCAACAAAAGGAACTGCATCGGGTGATTCAACGCTAAAGTCTCTTGTAAAAAAAGCACCTTCTAAAGGGGTGTTGTCATCTAATACATTGAAAAGTTCATTAGGAACATCCCATGCATTAGTCCCGATAAATGTTGCTTTAATACCCATTTCCCTTGCGCGTGCTGCAATTAATGGTACTTCAGGTATAAAACCAGCAATAAGCAGCACATCCGGAATAACATTGTTAATCTTTGTAAGTTGTGTGTCAAAATCCCTAATCCTATGCTGATAATATTCTGTAGCAACAACTTCTCCTCCGAGGTTTCGAAAACTGGTTTCAAAAGCATCTGCAACAGCGTTAGAATACACGTCCCCTTCCTGTCGTATCGTTGCAGCGATTTTGGCATTTAGATCGTTAGAATCTATCGCAAATTGTGCAGTCGTCGCACCTTGTATTGAGGATGGAGCAACGGCAATGAAGACATAATCACCTGTTGCAGTTACCAGATGACCTGATGAACCGGTAATAATTGGTGTTTTTAACTCGGTGACAACAGGTCCAACCTGTGTGGAATTTGTTGAGAGTAGAGGACCTAAAATTGCAATTACGCCCTCTTGTTCAATGAGTGTTTTTGCAATTTTGACACTTTCATCCGGGTCAGGGAAATCACGCATCTCCTGATTATCCATCACAATAAATTCAACCTGCAATCCGAGCAAACCCCCACTATCATTGATCTGAGTCTTAGCAAGTTCCGCACCTTTTGTAAAACTTGGAGCAAGTCCAGAGGGTTGAATTACACCAACCTTTACAGTTGAGATGGTATCAGATGGAATCATTTGGCTTATTTTCTCGCAACCTGCAAATGATATTGTCAATACAATAAATATGGACAAGAAAAACACTGTTATAGTATTTGTTTTCAACGTTTGACTCCTTTTATGAAGTAAAAATTCTCTGCTACGACAAACCTGTCATTCGTCTCTGACGACCTATATATAAGTGACATAGATTCCACTTCGTACTGGATCGGTTTCCATTCGGCTTGTAGTCTTTGTTGTGCTTCATATATTTCTCGGTGTATGAATTGTCCTACTGACAGATGAGGATTAAATCCTCCTGAAAATCTTGCTGTGTCATCATAGTCAGGAAGCTGCTTGATGAGTTTGCTATGTAAATCAATGATGCTGTTTTTGGGTTCTGGAACAAGGAAAAGAGTGCAAGATTTACGGTGTTTGAAAGCATTGAAGGATGTAAATGTAACTGAAAATGGCTTTATCTGTTGAGCGACTTTTGCCAATGATGGAATTATCTCTTGAAATATATCTTGTGGTGTGAACGGGTAGAGGAGCGTTATGTGCGGCATCCAACGCACATAATTACGATCATGTTTCATCCGTATGGATTGTATTTGCGGTTGAATGGATTCTGGAGGGATGAGAACTACTGCTGTAGTGTGAGTCTTCTCTGGCATTGTCTACTTATAAAACGGTTACAACTATATTATGCTTTGACACTTGCACCACCATCAACGAGTAAGGAAGTGCCTGTAATCCATTCCGCATCATCTGATGCGAAGAAAACTGCTGCACGTCCGATGTCTTTAGGTAACCCTAATCGTTGCAACGGGGTTTTTTCCAATGAGGATTCAATCTGTTCTGGTGTTAGATAATCCTGAATTGCCGTTTCAATATATCCCGGACAGATTGCGTTTACAGTTATTCTATCATTACCAACCTCTAAAGCGGTATCTTTGACCATGTTAACAATTGCTGCTTTTGCAGATGCATAAGCAGGTCCAGCACCACCACCAAAAGCATGGACAGATGCAATTTGGATTATCCGACCATATTTTGACTTTCTTATGTGTGGAATAGCAAGTTTAGTCGAAATGAAAACACCACGCAGGTTGACACTTAATACCTTATCCCATTCAGCTATAGAAATATCTTGTGAATTGCCAGGAATATGGATACCAGCATTATTAACAAGGATATCCAATCCACCAAAGTGAGTAATTACCTGATGAATCATCTCATCAATCTGATTTTCGTCTGACACATCAGTTTTGATGAAAATTCCATCTGCCCCTAAATTCTCAATTTCATGAACCGTTGTGGTTGTAACATCCTGTTCATGAAATTTACCTTGCAGAGGAGTTTCCTGTATATCTGCTATAGCAATATGTGCACCTTCGCGAGCGAATTCAAGAGCAATTCCGCGTCCAATTCCTGAACTTGCTCCAGTGACGATGCAGACACGGTTTTTGAGAAGCATATTAGCTTTCCTTAATTCATCCATTAGAAGAAGGAACGACCAAGCGAATTACCCGTTCCAAACGCATTATACGGTACTCCAGCTGGCAATGTGTGGAGTCCCCACGTGTCGGTAGTCGCATCAAAACCAACACCCATAGACACTGCAGTTTCACCGATTAAGTTAACTTGAAATGTAAAGTCTTGTCGGACATTATTAAAGGGTGGATCACGTTTAATTCCCACACGACTCCAAGAAATACGCAAATTCCAATCATGTAGGTTGCGATTGATACTGACGCGCTGTGAATAAAATTGTCCTTCAATCGGATAGTAAATCAGATTAAAATCCAATTCAAGATCTTTGCTGAGACGGTAACGTCCATTTGCGGTCATTGATCGTGCAGCGCGTAGAGATGTATGTCGCTTGCTGAATGAATTGCCAACACTTACAAACCAACTCTTACGGGTATATCTAACATTAGTCCGTATGCCCACCATCTTAAATCTTTGTCCATCTTCAGGATGCGGATTTGGGTCATGAGTCACACGAACAGTCATATTTAAATTACGACTGGGAAGAGGGACTATCGTAAAATCACTTTCTATTGGTTCATATTTCCGTCTATATAGAGATTCAAATTCTGTGAAATCAGCTGTTAGGCGCGTATCAAAATGAAAAATACGGTGTGCAGATTGACTCCGTCTGGTTTTAATCTCAATATTGGTATTGAAATTATAAGTCACTCTTTTACGTTCATAGAAATAAGTACTTGGTCCAAAAGGATATAAGTTGTTATCTTTATCAATGGGTGGTTGATAATCAAAGCTTAAAGAGTTCTGCAATTCATGTCGTAATTTACGCACACCCGGTATAAATCTGGTATTGTAGATACGGAATAATGTATTCGTTGCTTGTGTTCGGATGCTATAAACACCGCGTATTATGTTTCTATTTTGGTCCTGATCTTTTGCGTGCCAAATTGCGTTTGTATTGAGATTCGCACCAAATTTTATCTCGCGTAAAGGTGAAATAAATAGGTTGGATTGTTTACGAAGGTCAAACCCTAAATCAAGTGTTTGTAGAAATACATTAGTCTCTTCACCGTGCTTGCCACGATAAGTTTGTCTATAAAAGTTACCAAATTCTATATCCAAATCAAAACTCGTGTCTTCAAGCGTGGGAAAAGCAAGGAGTGAGAGAATAGGTTTGTCTGATTTGAGCTTTTCGGAGACAGAGACAAGTCCATCGTTAATAGACTCAAATACTGGAAGTCTACTAAACCGCATGCGTGAGAAGTTTAATGTAAATTGGGGTAATTTTTGAAGTGAAGTGTTACCCTCACCGGAAAAATCATGAATATGACGAACTTCAAGTCTACTGGTGATGTCACCTATAGTTTCTCTGGAATATCTCAGATTCCCGTCATCATCAACATCATCTAAACTTGACGCAGAGACTGCTGAACCGTAAGTCAATATACCAAAAGAGTTAAGAGTAGACTCACTTGGAAGATTTAAGTCTTTTTTATAGTGGATAGCACGCCAAGCAGTCCGTCCAACGAAACTTATAGGTCGACGTCCAGCCTGCCGACTATCCCAAGGTGTGTAGAAAGATTGCCTATGTCCCCAACGCATATTCCAACGTCTACCGATGCGGGATGCGTCATCTCTACTAAAGGAGTACTCATCTGCACCGTAAAGATATATATCCCCGTAATAACTCCGTTTCTTATCAACTTTTACGATTCGGTACGATTTTTTCGTATCTATAACCCTACTGTATTCCCCAGCATACAAACTTTGTGCTTCGGATGCAACCTGTCTTGGGTCTTCCCATCGTCCACGAAAACCGTGTTTACGATAGACTTTTAACTCCTCTTCCTCAACTACATCCTCCTCTCCAACAACTGTCTCTCCTGGAACTGATTCTTCTGTTTCATCAGCAGTCTCTTCTGTTATAGGTGGTTGTGAAGATGTATCGACTTCAACATTATCAGTTGATTCAGGTGGTGATGTACTGTCTGTTTCAGTAGTATCCTCAGACAGCTCATTAGTGCCTGTTTTTTCTCCTTCCTTAGGAGGCGCGTATATCTCTGTCTCAATGGTTTTCCATTCTGCTTCAAACTGTTCAGCGATTTCCTCAAACTTAGGTGTTTCATCTTTTTTAATTAATTGGAAAAGATATAGTCCTTCTGGTGAGAAAACAGGACTTCGTTGGGTTATATCTCCCGGTACTTCCATACGTCTGACAGAATATTGCCATCTTGTATCCATCTCATTTAGCGGCAATCCATCACCATCATTTATTTCGGATACTTTTGCTTCAGAGAATTCACTTGCAAGTTGCTCAAATGTCTCTCCAGCAAGTGCACGTTCATGAACTGTATCAGCAATTGCACGTATGGATTGCTGAGTTTCATCACTTGCACTTATAGCTTTATCTATTCGTAGGAGTTTTATCTCTTGAACACCGTATATGTCAAGTGCCCGTTCAACTTTGAGAATATGGAAAGTAGATTCAGTTCTCAATACTGAACTAATCTCCCCTTCCTTGAGAGCAAACGCTGCTTCTTCTAATATCGGATCAAGTAATGGATTACCTTCTTCATCTATCTCTCCAAGAACGATGAATCCCATATCTCCCCCGTCGTACCGAGTATCCGAGTGGTCAGATTCAGCTTGAGCAATTTGTGTAAAGTCCGCATTTTCTTCATTCAATCGTTGAAGGATATTTTCCGCTTCTTCTTTTGCACGCTCAGCATCTTCTTCAGTAATGGAATATTCAAAAAAGATCTGTTTTAGCCAATACCTATCGTAATCACCTTCAAGACGGTCATGTAATTCTTTTGCCTTTTCCTCCAATTTTGTACGTTGTGCTGGAGTTGCATCAGTCGGGATAGGTATATATATTTCCTTGAATTGTGTATCATTGAATCTATATTTTCCTTCAAAACCGTATCCTTGTCCTCTACGGGCACTCCTATCATATAAAAGTGCCCCATCATAACGTCTCTTGCGTGCTATTGGCAGTATAATACCGATGTTTGGTCCTTGATAACTATCTGTACCAACTCTTACAATAATCTTTGCCACTTTACCTTTGCGTAGATCACGTCGAATTGCTGGAAAATAGAAAAGGGGTATTCCACCTATACGTAAGACAATATTCTTAGCAATCATCTCTTGGTTCATTTTAATAATGACTTCGGAGACACTAAAATGGTAGTGTGGATACTTAAGCGAACAAGTCGTAAGGCTACCACCACGGATATAGGATCTATTGTCCTCAATTTTGAAAATTTCACTTCCACCGAAGTACCACGGATCGCTAAAAGTATAGCCGTTTCTTGCAATTCCTTTCTTGGTTTCAAGGTTAAAAACAAGTTCGTCCGAATAGGTTTCTTCACTGCCAACTTTAAGATATACGTTCCCAGCAGCACGCATTATATTTTCGTTAAAGTCCGCCCACACGTGATCTGCTCGTAAAACCACATCTTCAAATTTGATGAGGGCATTTCCGTGAATCTGCACGAAGTTATCCTGTAAGATCACCTCATCTCCATCTCCGATGACAGTATCGGGATCAGGTATCATTGTCTCAGGATTTAAGACTTCTTTAGCAGAATCGGAATTCTGATTTGTATCATCAGCATTATCAGAAGGTTGGGTTTGTTCGTTTTGCTGTGGTTCCTGGGCATCAATTGACAGATTTAAAAACAGAAAGCAAGTTAACACTAAGAATGTTAATAATAGACCACAAGTTAGTCTGCTAATAGTGTATTTATTATCTGCTGTAGTAAATCTGAGATTAATTATCTGGAACAGATTTGATGCCGCAGGTTCTATTATATTCATAGGTAGGTTGTCATCGTTTCTCTGCACAGATTTCTCACCAACGTTTCGGGCAGGAAGCCCAAGTTTTTATGCTTGGGAGGAATGCCCGATCCTATATTTTTCTTGACAAAATATGTCAGACTTGATAAAATACTTATAGTATAGGGTTGACTTGTTCATGACGCACTCGGCATAAATAGTGTGTTCCATCTTCGCCTGACTGGTGCGAAGTTCAAATAACTCGCAGTTCAAACACCTCCCAAAAGGGACCCGCAGAGTGGGAAGCAAACTCGTTGATCTCAAAACACCTTATGCTAAAAGTAAATCCAACACCAAAATAAATACTACGCCTGCTACAGGCGTTCGCGGAGGGCGATGCGTTGGTGTCCCCGATGAAGCGAGAAACAGAAACGAAGCACGAGGCACGGATTAAACAATCCTAATGCCTTTAGGCTTGGGTAGTTGAATCATACAATGCTTGTTAGTTTTCCTCGGATATTTGTGTAGGCACTGCATCTGGTTTTATTTTTATATATGCGTTTTCCATCAATGAATCGGTATATGCAGTCCACTCTTTTTCAAAGTGTTGTTGTCGAAGAACACCAATTATTTGTTGCTTCTCCTGCTGTGTTAATTCAGGAATTTTCCGTTCATCAACTTTGTAAATGTATATACCTAACTCAGTTTCAAACGGTTTACTATACTTACCTACTTCCATAGATTCAATTATTTCACGGATTTTGGGATTTAAGTCTGTAATCGCATGTGTACCAAGGTTTCCGCCCTTCTCTCGTGTAATTGAGTCATCTGAGTTTGCTTTTGCAAGTTCTGCAAACGCTTCACCTGCATCCAATTTCTTAATTATTTTATCAGCACTATCACGGGAAACCAGCATCTCTTCTTCGCTAAAAATGAAGGGAATAGTTAAACGTCTAAACATTATTTTTTCTTCATCTCGTGTTTCAACCATGAATATATGAAATCCATCTTCTGCTTCTATTAGATCACTAATTTCACCGTCTTCCAATTTAGCAAGGGCTGTTAAAAAAGCGTTCGGATAGGAAAGTAATTCTGCGGGTGTGGATTCAATGAGTGCCCCAGCTTGAGCACTATTACTATGTTTTGTTGCAACGCGTTTGGCAATATTCTCAAACTGTGTTTTATCTGACTTTACTTCTTCAAGCACCTTATTAGCCGTATCAAACGTAGCCTTTTTGTTAGCATCACTGGCTTTAAACGCAATGAAGATTTGTCTCAAACTTATTCTATCTGCTTTAGTTGGGAGTTGATCCCTGTTTTCTTCATAAAATTCTTGAACATCACTGTCGCGAACTTGTAGACGAGGTAAGATTCTCCCCATGACAAGTTTTTCAGCCATTAAGTTTCGCTTCAGTTGTTCACGATAAGCGACAAGAGTCATACCATCACGGTTTAGTATTTTTTTGAATTCATCTTCAGATGGAATTTGATATTGAGTCAGAACTTTGTCAATCTTTTCCTCTATTTCAGCATCTGTTACCTGTACTTTCAAGGTTAATGCAGCCTCTTTCAACAGCATTTCTCGGATAAGTCTATCAAGCAAAACACTACGTTCTTTTTCTGCTTCTTTAACCGCCTCAGCTTCACTGTATCGTTGGATATGCTGGAGTTCAAATGCCCGTTCCTTTACCAATAAATCAAGACGACGTTTTGTGATGACATCATCGTTGACGAATGCAATGATTCTATCAAAAATCCGAGCAGAACTCGGTGTTACAATACTGATGAGAACAATAATCATCAAGAACACAGATATGTAGGTTCTGGGTTTCATGTAACTACCTCCACTATTTGTCAATATATCAAAGATGAGTTTGATATAATTTTATACGACTGTGTTGCTCCTGTAATTGTGGTGCACTGAGACACACAATTACAGGAGCAACACATACAATCATCATTAGAATCTATTCCTCAGGGGCAGTTTCTTCTGAAGGTGTTTCAGATTCTTGTTCTTGTTCTGGTTCAGTAGGTTTGTCATCTGGTATACGATCAATGAAGGTTTTTACCTCAGCACGTTCTCTGAGTCGCGTTAACCATTCGTTCATCAGGTTCTCACGATGTTCACTTTCAGTTTTTCTAATGACGTTTTTACGGACATCCGGTTCATCAAAAGGTCTCTGAAAGGCATCTCTTGCTTCCTTCTTAACAAAAATCATGAAGTATTTTTCACCTTGTACCTCTACTTCCATAACGGAAGGATGGAGTGTTTCAAGTTCTGCGTTGAAGGCAGCATCCATAAAAGGTTCAGTTCCTACTGGATAAGAGTTTTTACTGATGTAATCGGTGTCACCCGGTGCTGCAGGATTTGAACCCGGTCCAACCAATTCTCCTCTATCAGATAGTTCTTGTGCAGCAACAGCAATGTCTTTACCTGCTTTTATCTCAGCAAATACTTCATCTGCTCGTTCTTTATCCTGCAACGTGATACACATCAGTCTGACTTGTGCTGGTCGCACATAATCCTCTTTGTGTTTATCATAATATTCTTGATAATCAGTTTCATCCAAAACAAGTTTATTATCAACTTCCTGTTCAGTGATTTTATCAATCATCAAATCCTGCAGATAATCTCGAACTTTCTTGAGTATTTCATCATCTTCATTGAGTTTCATATCTTTTGCAAGACATAAGATTAGACGACTTTCCGCCATTAACAGCATATATTCTTCAAGTCCTACTTTATCTTTATACTGTCGCTGTTTATATTCTGGTAGTTCACTAATCTCTTGCATCATCTCTTCAAGCGTGATCCGCTGTTTACCATCCCATTCAAATTCTGCTATGACGGTTCCATCTGCGCCGATCGCTTTGTCACCACAACTATATAAAAAAGGAACTGTGGCAAGAACAGGTAATAATAATATTATTGACAGACATCTAAATTTTGACATTCATTCTACCTCCTTTTGGTAAAGATGGGAGTTACTCCTCTGGTGTTTCTGATTCTTCTTCTGTTGTTTCCGGTTGAACTGGTTCAGGTATGTTCTCAGGATATGTTTTCAACTTAGCTTTTGCCGTGATTTCATCTACCCATTCTATTATCCGTTCACGTTTCGCTGTCCGTTCAACTTTCCTTTCAACATCAGATTTAACTTCCTCAAATTCTTTCTGTCGTTCAGGTTTCTGCTCTTCCTTACGGAAAATGAGGTAATATGTTTCTTCATTAACATCTGTTTCAAACACAGAATCAGTCATTTCCCCAATTTCCATTTCAAAGACCGCATCAATGAATTCTGCCCAACTTGGTGAAGCATTTTTTCTAAAGAAACCGGTGTTACCAGGATCTTCTAAACTCATACCCGGTCCGTTTGCGAATTTATCTTCTTCAGTAAGTTTCTTTGCTAACTCTACAATATCACTTCCAGCTTTAATTTGGTCTAAAGTTTCATAAGCTAAATCTTCATCATCAAGCGATATACAGATAGCACGGACTGTTGCATCTTCTATATAGTCAGACATGTGTGCTTTATAATATGCTAATAAGTCTTCGTCAGTATATGAAACTTTCGCATCAACTTCTATTTCGGTAAGTTTTTCCACCATCAGTTGATGTGTATAGTCCTCTAATTTGTCGAGGTGATCTTTTAGGTCATCAAAACCTTCATCGGTTGCTTGGAGCAGTTTAAGTCTCTTGTCAATATAGTCTTCTAAATACTCCGCTTTTCCCTCTTTAGTAGAATAATTTCTCTGTCGATAGGTCGGTAATTCCGCAATAGCAGATTCCAACTCAGCAAGAGATATCTGATAAAATTCACCGTTCCACTTATATTCTGCTATTATAATCTGGCTCTTATCAACTTCATCTTCAGAGGATTCATGGTTGTCTGAACGGACAAATGACCATGTGAGAAGACAAGCTGTAAACACTGCAGCGATAACACATAATATTTTTTTCACTTTGGATTTCTCCTTTCAATAAAATCGGTCTGGAATGACACCAAACCATTAAGGTATTTCAATCAGAAACAATAAACATAGACAATATTTGTTGCAATTCAGTTAATAATGCTTTTCCGTTTAACTTTTCAATACGTATCAATAGTTGTACGGGTGGACGTAATTCAAGGTTTGGATTCTTATGAAGTGTTTCCACAAAATCTGCTACATCTATCCGTGGATTATGTTCATCAAAAGTTACTTTAACTCTTTCTCCACCAGCGACTATAGCGGTAATTCCTAATTTCTGACAAAGCTGCTTGATTGTAGATATTTCCAACAACATATCTACAGATTCCGGTATGTCTCCATATCGGTCTTTAAGCTCGTTTATCAGGTTTAGTTTCTCTTTGTCATTTTTTAATGCAGATATTTTTTTATAGATAGATATTTTCTGACGACTATCAGGAATATAATCATCAGGTAAAAATGCTTCTATGGGTAGGTTAATACTCGTTTCTATTTCTTCCTCAACCTTTTCACCCTTTAAAGATCGGACTGCTTCGTCAAGTAGTTTACAGTATAGTTCATATCCAATATTCGTGATATGTCCATGTTGTTGTGCACCAAGTATGTTTCCAGCCCCACGTATTTCTAAATCCCTCAGTGCAATCTTGAAACCGGAACCGAGATCGGTAAATTCCTCAATAACCTGCAGACGTTTTTGTGCGTTTTTTGTAATAGGTTTATCCTGCGGGTAAAATAGGTATCCGTAAGCCTGTTCGTCTGCACGTCCAACCCTACCTTGAAGCTGATATAATTGTGCTAAACCAAATGCATCCGCACGATTTATCATAATAGTATTGACATTTGGAATGTCTAATCCAGATTCAATTATCATAGTACATACAAGGATGTCATGCTTGTGACGGACAAACTCCAACATCACACTTTCTAACTCACGTTCTGGCATTTGTCCGTGGGCTATAGCAACACGCGCATGTGGAACAAGTTCTTGTATGGTCTTAGCAATAATGCCGATATTCTGAACTCTGTTGTGTACGAAGAAAACCTGTCCGTTTCGTGATAACTCATTCATGATAGCATCTTTGATAACCTTTGTATTGTAAGGCATAACCTGCGTTTGAATCGGCAACCGATTTGCAGGTGGCGTATTTATTATACTAAAGTCTCTAATGCCAACAAGCGACATGTGCAATGTACGTGGAATCGGTGTCGCTGTGAGAGTAAGTACATCCACAGTCTTTTTATACTGCTTGATTTTCTCTTTATGTTTTACACCAAAACGATGTTCTTCGTCAACAATTAGTAGTCCAAGATTATCAAAAGTAACAGATTCTGATAACAATGTATGTGTCCCGATAACGATGTCAACAGTGCCATCTGCAAGTTTCTCTTTTACGGATTGTATATCTTTACGACTTCGAAATCGGTTTAACATCTCTACTTGAATTGGAAATGGGTTGAACCGTTTTTCAAAAGTATCGTAATGCTGTAAGGCAAGGATAGTCGTAGGAACGAGCAGGGCAACCTGTTTTTCTGCCATAACTGCTTTAAATGCTGCACGTAAAGCTACTTCTGTCTTTCCATAGCCAACATCGCCACATACTAACCGATCCATAGGTTTTTCCGTTTCCATATCGGCTTTTACGTCTTCAATGGCTTGAAGTTGGTCATCTGTTTCTTGAAATGGGAATAGTGCCTCAAATTCACTTTCCCATGGCACTTCGGTCGGAAAACTATATCCTTCATTCGCTTGACGTGCGGCATATAGTTTCAGAAGTTCCTCTGCCATCTCTTCAACTGCAGCTTTGGCACGTTTCTTCCTGTTTTGCCAAGATTTACCACCAAGGTAATCTATATTCGGTTCGTAAGACTCATCTTTGTTGCCGATATACTTTTGCACCATATCAACCTGATAGGTCGGCACATATAACCGATCATCTTCTCTGTACCTTAAGATAAGAAAATCCTGAGATTGTCCATCAATATCCATACGACGGATGCCTTCGTATATCGCAATGCCGTGTGAAATGTGAACAACATGATCACCAACCTTCATATCAACAAGACTCAAAATAGGCGCGCCACTATTATACCGTTTTGTTGAAACTGCACGACGTTGGCGACTTCCAAAAATCTCATTTTCAGAAATAAAAACAAGTTTGAGTGAATCACTTAAAAACCCTTCAGAGATAAAACCTACTGAGACAGAAATTTTCTCAGATGGTAGATCACGTTCAAGTAACATTTCAAATACTCGCTTAGACTGTTGTTCTGTTTCACAAAAGACATTAACGAAATAGTCTCTTGTTGTCCACCTTTTGATGTGATCAATAACCATCTGATAGTTACCGCTACCGAGACCAAGTGGCTTAATATCAAAATGTGGATCTACAGAGTCCATTTCTTCATCAACACCAATTGCTACTTCTTTATTTTTCGGGTCAGTCGTTTGAGCACCTAAAGAGATTGGAATAGTGATATATTTATCAATTTCATACTCAAGTTCTTCAGAGGGAACAAGTAATGAATCAAGTGAAGGCATTAGTTTCCCTTCTACAGTTATTCGATCATATACTTCTTGAAGCTGTTCACGCATCTGTACCGCTTCGCGCTTTTGCCAATGAGGTTCAACCATTACGACCATTGTGTCTTTTGGCATATAGTCGGTCAACAATTCTGTATTCGGATATAACATTGGAACAAAGGCTTCAACTCCATCAATTTCAACTGGTAAATCCTCATTGGAATTTATACTGTCTATCTGTGTAGTTGTAATATATTCCTCAAATATACGTGTCATCTCGCGAATATTATTGATGAAATCTGGTGAATTTCCATTTTGTTCCATAAGTCGTTCTGTTTGAGTTTTCCAATGGTCTATAGAGATGTCCGATAGACATACCTCAGACATAGGTGTGATGACAACTGTATTGTCCTGTTCGATGGAAACCTGCGTTGTAGGATCAAATAGACGTATTTCATCAAGTTCATCACCAAAAATATCAAGACGAACAGGTGTTTCTGAGGTGAGAGGAAATATATCAATTATATCTCCTCTTTGCGCAAATTCTCCCTTTACTTCAACCAACTCAACATGACGGTATCCGCTTCGAATCAGAAATGGAATAATATCAAAGAACTCAACTTCATCACCTCTTGTAAACGTTCTACAAGCAGAGGTTAAAGTTTGACGCGGCGGCAATTTATAGGATAATGACCGAACCGTTGTAAACACAACATTTCGCGATAGTTCCTTAGGAAGATGTTCTGAGTTTGTCCAACAATTGTTAGTAATAAGGGAATGAAGACAACGCATGCGTGCGACTGAGATATTCTTGGAAGGTGAAACTCCCTCAAAGAGCGTATTTTGCCAAGTCGGTAAGAGATGCAGTTCGTCTTGTAGAGTTTTCAACGCCAAATTGTCATCTTTTTCATTGTGACGACAAAACGCGCGCACCTCTTCTAATGTCTGCTCCGCTTCACGATGTGTCGGGAAAACAATAAGAAAAGAATGGTTGGAATAATCTTCTAATACGGTTGTCAAGAAATAGGAGGTAGATGCGTTACGTAACCCTCTGAGTGTCGGAGGATTTTCACCGTTATCTATGCATTCAACCAGTTTTTGGTATATATCCGTTTTTCGTAAAAACTCTAACACGAACTATTCCTTATCGTTCGGTAGTGCAATTAATAGTGTAATGAGATTGTAGAAACCTACGCAATGCTATTTATTGTCAGAATAGATGAACCACTACCGACGAATTGTTTATCTTACAAACTCTCTTTTTTCTAAATTGGCTTTCATTTTACCGATTTTTGCTTCTGCTTCAATCTTGACTGGGATATGTCTGTTATCATCAGTCAACCATAGTTGATAACCGTGTGATGTCGTCACAACAAGTGTTCTAACACGTCCCAATCCTTTGACCTTTAACACCTTTCCTTGTTCTACACTAATACTAATTTTTGCAACTTTTGCCTTAATTATCAGAGGAAAGTAGTATTTTTCTCCAGGAACCAATTTCTTACACCGTAGGAAGTAAATCATAGAGAGTTCATCCTGTGTACCAAAAGGTATCTCTAAGACCTTTTTCTCATGTTTCTCTGGTGCTGTTGGCTTATTTTGCGAAATCTTCTCATATTCTGCTTTACCATCTCCAAAATTAATTTCAACTCGAGCAGTATATTTTTTGTCTACAAGTTGATTTCTGAAACTAAGTGGAAAGAAACCGATAGTGTTTAAAAAAGTGGATTGGCGGTTTTGAAATCGGTGTATCCTTGATGCAACAGAACCTGTTTTCGCTTCAGAGGTAATGTGATAGACATTTTTTCTTTGATAAGGAAAAACCTTCTCAATCTGATCAACCCGTTTTCCAGCAGCTACTGGAACCCATGAAACTTTGATATTATATGTTAATTTTTCACCAACTCTTAATGGCTGTTCAGCGACATCCTCTACTTCAACAAGTGGGATCTCTGCATTTTTTTCATTCTCGTCAACATCTACGGACGAATTCACTACTTCAGATGAGATGTCGGACAGTGGAAAACTTACGCCTATTAATATAACAATTAGGATAAGATACTTCGCATAGTTCACACTTTCAACTCCAGAAACATCTAACATCATCCGTGACATAAACCGAGGATGGTTGTGATGCCATCCTCAGAAAGAAGTGTTACACCAAAAAGGCACAATGCAATAAAAAACACCACCGATATTAGTTACGACTAAAATCGATGAGTTAATATCAGGGCATGCATACCATGATTTGTTAGTTGCATTTGCACGGAAATTCTTCGATTATTATACGCTTTTGCAGTATTTGCAGCATCAAGGATATTCCAAACATGCAATCCGATACCTGTGATAAGAAAAACTGTACCACGAATACTATGGTCAGCCATTCTGGAGCGAACTTGATCTTTATCTAAGAAAGTGTTTGTTCTTTCATCATAGAAACCAGTGTTAAATTGGTCATGGTTTCTATAATGTAAAGCACGTGCGATATTATAACTCGCTAAAGAAAAGACACCTATCTCAACAGAAAGAAAAAGGGTTGCCTTGATATAGCTATTAGCATACGCTTGCCCTAAACCAGGCATGGATGCAGATAACAGAGAAGCTTTCCGTGCACTACGTGTAGGATAATATTGTGGAGAATGTCTACGGTAAAGCGGATAGACCGTATCTGAATCCGCATCCTTATTATTAAGTGTAAACTGTTGTTTTGAAATTTGCTTCTTATCGGGAGAATTATCTTCAACTGATAACGCTTCCATCTGAGTATAAACTATTGTCAACAAAGCAATTAACGAAAATAATAGGTATTTTTTCACTATCTCACCTTTTGAGTTGCACACCAAAATTACCCGGTAATGTATGTTATACCATTTCTATATGATAACAGGACATTATTTCGTAGGTCGGGTAGAAGCGGTAGCGAAACCCGACTTTTTAGAGTGTCCTGTCGGGTTTCGTTCTCAACCCGACCTAACAGAACATTATGACAATTTGTCATTTAGAAATGGTATTATATGAAGTTCCGTAATTAAATTTGTTATTAACGTATGTTCGGTTACAAGAAAAATGATAGGCTCTTTCCCCAATATTACCTTAATAACAACGATAAGTGCGGTTACCTAACCGCACTGCACGCCAGATTTTGTTTTCACGATCTCACGTGATTATTACTTCCTAATCAGTGTTGGTGCTAACTGTATATTCTCTTGATCGTTTTGGTATGCCCAGTCAAATTCTACATCATCATCCGTAAGTCTACGGACATGAATTTTAGCAAAGTTACCATCTGGTGTGTAAAATGCATAGATATGACCTTCAATCAATTCCACAAACAGTGTTGTATACCCAAATTCTGGTACTACATCAATGTCATCAAAGTGTTCATGATAGCCCAAATCTTGCATCGCAGTATCGTTATCTGAATAAAGGTAGGTGACATTTACCACTGTATCTAAACCAAAATAGACATCAGTTGACCTGTCATCCCAAGCAATTGCCCCTTTACGTGGGTTTGAAAAATCAAAACCACTTCGATCAGGTTCAAGTTGGTAATCATCTAAGACAATGTTACGTCCTTCTGGACGCGGTGTATCCCAAGCATTTTCAGGACTAAGATCACTTTCGTTACCATCATAGTCAATAGCAGATACAGCGTAGTAATATGTTCTTCCGTTCCTAACATTATTATCTGTGTATTCGGTAGCATTTGCTGAAAGTTCAGCTATAGAGTCAAAATCGTTATTATTTTCACTCCGCCATACTGTATAACCTTCCAAGTCAAATTCACCATTAGGATACCATTGAATGATAACGTAACCATCTCCTGTAATTGTTTTAACACCACGAGGCACAGCAGGTGGCTCACGATCAATATCGTCATCATCATCTGCGTCAATATAACATCCAATAAGCGTTACGACAAGGATAGCACTGAAGAATAGTACCATGAGTTCTGTTATTCTTTTTAACATTATTCTTCTCCGTTGTAATATTTGATATATATCCCAGTGTAACGCAATATATCTATTATATGTTGACATCCTTATTATACTATCATTAAAATCGTTAGGAATGCAAGAATAATTTTGGCTAATTGTGTGGATATAATCTTGACAAAACTATGACACAATGATATACTTAAACCATAAGAATTATACGTGTAAGGAGATGTGATGTCTCAGAAGAAATGTATCCTTCTAACACTTAGTCAAATTGCTGTAGGAGTTATAGTAACACTGATTGGCAGTTTGATTTACTTTCTCATTTTCAAGAACGTAATTTGGCAACAACTCATCAACGAAAGAATAATGCACGGATTTTGGGTAGGACTGTTGTTATTAATATCAATAGCATGCATTTACGGTGGGATTGTTGTCGGTGTAACTGAAAGTGTTCGCTCTGTTGGACGCTACTTCGGAATTAATATACCCTTTAAATCCGTATGTTCAGGAGCATTTTTGGGAGCACCAGCAATTGTTGGACTTCTTGCACTACGAAATATACCGTGGGAAATCTTTGGCACGAAAAATGTAATTCTTAATCTACTTATACCTCTGTTAGAAGTAATTGCTTTTATATTATCCATACCCGTTCGAATATGGTTGCTACTTGGAATTCCAGTTATAATTTTATATGTTTTTTCAGTCCCTGTTGGAGCAATTTTGGGCTACTGGTTATCCAACATGGATAGTACAGAGGTGAACCCTCAAGAAACATAATTAATATGTGTCCGATCCAGATTTGATCAATTCTTTAGTGTAACAATTGTTGTCTCTTAGTGAGGTATAACATAGTGAATAGCGAGAATTCACTCACAAGTCGGAGGTATCACTGGACACATGCATGATGATAAGCCAAAGGACGAATGCGGAGTATTCGGTGTCTATGGACACCCAAGAGCAGTAGAATTAACCTACTTAGGGTTACGCGCACTACAGCATCGAGGTCAAGAAAGCAGTGGCATTGTCGCATCTGACGGTGAAGGAATATCATCTCACCACGGGATGGGACTCGTTGATGCAGTGTTCAATACTGATGTGCTATCAAAACTCAATGGACACATCGCAATCGGACATAACCGGTACTCTACTGCCGGTGAGAGTACCCTTGAAAATGCACAACCTTTGGTAAGGAATTATAAACAAGGTCCTCTTGCCCTCGGACACAACGGTAATCTGGTTAATGCCTCTCCTATCCGTGATCATCTTGAAAATACCGGATCAATTTTCAGCACAAGTTTGGATACAGAAGTTATCTTCCATTTGATTGCACATTCCCGACAAAATACTTTAGAAGATAGAATATTTGATGCATTTCGCGCCGTTGAAGGGGCATACTCATTTGTTGTGATGGATAAGACAATGTTAATGGGTGCACGTGATCCACACGGCTTTCGTCCACTGTGGATCGGAAAACTCGGAGAAGCATTTGTACTATCCTCCGAAACCTGTGCACTTGATGTCATTGAAGCTGCACCGATACGTGAAGTAGAACCCGGAGAATTAGTTGCACTACGTTCTATACATCGAGGCGTAGAATCCTTCCGATTTTCTCCACAAAAACCAAATTTATCTCAGTGTATATTTGAATATATTTACCTTGCACGTCCAGATGGTATGATGTTTGGACACGGTGTCAACAGCACACGACGGGAGTTCGGACGACAACTCGCTCGTGAGCATCCTGTCAAAGCAGATGTAGTTATCCCTGTCCCTGATTCTGCCACAATCGCTGCACTCGGTTATGCAGAGGAATCAGGTATTCCTTTTGATCTCGGATTGTCAAGGAATACTTTTGTAGGACGCTCCTTCATGAACCCAACACAAGATATGCGAGAACTCATGGTGAAATTAAAACTGAATCCGATCCGTGATGTTCTTAAAGGCAAACGGGTAATAATCGTAGATGATTCAATCATGCGTGGCACAAATAGTAGAAAACTCGTTAAAATCGTCCGTCAAGGAGGGGCAACAGCAGTACATTTGCGTATTGCTTCTCCACCTAATAAATTCCCCTGTTTCTACGGTGTTGATACGCCAACTCGGTCAGAACTGATTGCAAGTGAACATACTATTGACGAAATTCGAAAATATATTCGTGCTGATAGTTTGGGATATATCAGTATTGAAGGAATGTTAAAGGCAGTGAAGAAACCGAAGGACTTTTGCACAGCCTGTTTTGATGGAAAGTATCGTATTACATCAAATGATGGAATCCCACGACAATTACCACTGATTTCAAGTTAAGGATAAGGAAATTCCTATGGTATATATACCCCCTCCCATTTACCAACCTCCAAAATCAAAAAATGAACAGTGGAAGGATTCTGCAAGGAAGAACATGCGGAATCGAAAAAGAAATTTACTCGGTAGGCAAAGCCTCAGTAAAAAGATGGGGAGTACTCTCTCAACAACACAGGGAATGTCCACACTGAAAATAGTCATCATCTATTCCATACTTGGGATGGTATTAAATTGGATTTTTCCGTATATGTTAATTCAGCTATATCCCGAAATGCTTATGGATGATGCACAATATTTTGGCACACTCGGTGCTATCATTATTACAGGTTTCTTCCTAATTATCAGTTTGATCAAAGGAATAATTAAACGAAATAGAACTCAGTAAACCAGATTAACAGGAGATAATGAATGGCAGACAAAAAACCATTGACTTATGCGGATGCGGGTGTATCCTTCGAAGCAGAATCTAAGGCGATGCAGCGCATAAAAGACCAAATAAAAACCACATATAGACCTGAAGTATTGAGCAATGTAGGTAGTTTTGGCGGTTTATTCGCATTAGGTCGGTATCAGAAACCTGTCCTTGTATCCAGCACGGATAGTGTTGGTACGAAGTTGATGGTAGCATTTCAAGCAAATAAACACGATACCGTTGGATATGATATCGTAGCACATTGTGGGAATGATATCGTAGTACAAGGTGCTGAACCACTTTTCTTTTTAGATTATATTGGCATAGGTAAAATGGAACCATCTGTTATTGAAGAGATAATGATAGGTTTGGTATCTGGCTGCCGTGATATCGGTTGTGCATTAATCGGAGGAGAAACTGCCGAACTCTCCGGATTATACACACCAGGAGAATATGATTTGGTTGGAACAATCGTAGGCGTTGTAGAAAAAGATGCATTAATCACTGGAGATAAAATACAACCCGGAGACAAAATTATCGCATTAGAATCAACAGGTTTGCATACAAACGGATATTCACTTGTTCGTAAAATACTCTTTGAGAGATGCAATTACAACGTCAATACATATCTCCCTGAACTCTCTACAACTGTCGGTGAAGAATTGCTCAAGCCACACAAAAGTTATGTCAAATCTATTCTACAACTTCGTGATGTCTGTGAGATAAAAGGAATTGCACATATCACGGGTGGTGGATTGCCCGGTAATGTAGAGCGAATACTACCAGAAAAATGCAAAGCAAGAATTGATACACAGAATTGGGATATACCATCTGTATTCAAGCTACTCCAACGTGAAGGTGATGTAGAGGAAGCAGAAATGTTTCGGGTATTTAATATGGGTGTTGGCATTGTCATAGTAGTCGCATCCGATTCCATAGACACTGCAATGACTTCACTAAGTGACTCGGGTGAGTCAGCATTTGAAATCGGGGAAATTGTTAAAGGGGACAAAGGAGTTGAATTGTGTCCGAATCCTTCATAAACGATACATCACTTGAAGAAATGAAAGAACTACTTGAGAGAACGCCATTACAAGTAATAATGAAAGCGTTTGAAGAGGTAGATGATGAAGATATTGCTGTATTTTTATTGCTACTTGATGTCGCTTCAGGCAAGTCAAAATCAGATAGTTCTGAGGAAATTCGAAGAACACTTGAAGGTGATAATGCTTCTAAAGAGCATTCAGGAAACACACTCTCAGATCATGCCCAGTATATATTTGCCCAATTTCCTTATCAAAGACAGATTCGAATTACTGAACTCTTAGCTGTTACAGAAATGGTTGATACGGAAAAAGCTGAACAGATATGGGAAAACCTAATCGGAAAAATGAAGGGAACATTGGAAAATACAATGTTTTTTGGAAACAGTGCGAAAAACATCGCAAAATTCCTCTCACAAGTTGATATTCAACGACAAAACCAACTTATGGATGCATTAGAAAAAAAACACCCGCAATTGAAAGATTCAATTGCGGACAGTTTGTTTACCTTTGAAGACCTTGCAAAAGTGCCTGATGATGCTATTATCACCCTTCTACAAGTATTAGAAACAAATACATTAGCACTTGCCTTATACAATGCGCCGAAGGCAATTCAGGATAGATTCCATGAAAACATGTCTGCTGAAAAAGCGGAATCTATGGAAATAGAAACTGAGCAGCTCACCTTTGAACAGAAACAACTATGCACCACTGCCCAGCAATCAGTAGTAAGTTTAGTTCGTAATTTTGCAGCCAAAGGATTGATACAAATCCGGTAATTGACAATTTACTCCGCTAATGAGACTCTACCGTATCTTATTCATCCTCTAACTTGAATTCAAAAGGTATTTTGACAAGGTGTTCTATTTTTTCACCTTTTTTCTCTGCGGGGACAAACTTAAATCTCTTCAACGCCGCAATCGCTGCTTCTTCTAACCCATACCCAAGATCTGTCAAGGCTGTAATATCTTTCGCTACGCCATCAACAGTAACAGTGGCTTGTAATATAACTGTCCCTTCTTTTTCTGCACGTTTCGCATTTTTCGGATATTCAGGTTCCCGCGGAATTTTGATCTTAGGCGGGGTTACTCCTGATCCAGACGTATCAATGTCAGGAACAATTAAACTTGGACTGGCAGATGTATTATCTGACTGACCAAGATCAGCAATCGGACCCCCTTGCGTAGTCGGTCTCTCAAATGTAGGAGATATTGTACCTTGAACAGGTTGGATTGGACGCTCCAATCCCTTCCCAATACCTGTAATTGTTGGCGTTTCACTCAGACCGGTACCAATTGAGGATAAATCTGTATCAGGGGCAGTTGGAAGTGTGGGACCACCCGGCCTATTAGGAACATTTGCATTCCTAATGGGAGTGCGTTGTATTGGAGCCTTTATTACTTGTTCCTTAACGTCAAAATTGGGTTTCTTCCGTTTAACATCAAGAACTCGTTTCTTCTGGGGAAATTCTTGTGGAAGCAATGCAGCTGCGAGTTCATCGGTTGTGTCTGTAATCTGATTCTTGATAGCAAGGACACCCAGCAGTATGGCAATGACTACGTGAAATACTACAGAAACTGTCAACGCAAAAGAATTACGTCCACCTGTTTTCTGTAAAGTTATCGGGGGAGGCTTGTTCTCTTGTGCGGCAGCAATTCCACCCCTCTGGCTTTCATCAATGCTGACTGTTTTCAACTTAGCGTTGATTTTCGGCTTTTTCCGATCAGCCCTGCGTTTGTGTATTTGGGATACAATATCGGAACTTCTGCTCATCTCTTTTCCTCCAAATATTTATCTCGTGATGTCGATAGCGCGCTTACAACACACTTACCGGAGTTTATGAGATAGTTCGTGAAATCAATCGTCTCGCAATGTATGGTCTTAAAGCAATGCAGAAAACTATAGTCATAGTACCCACTACCTAAAGGTAGGGGCTTGTGTTTCCTCGCGGATAGCGGATCTGAGCTACGTCTTACATCTGCTCCACTTTAGGCAGCTAAGCCTGCCTGTTTGATAAGAATTGGTGGAATGCACAAACAGT